>NZ_LIWS01000007.1:0-106725 GCF_012978835.1 Campylobacter sp. RM16190
CTCGAACCGACACAAGGTCGCCCTTACCAGATTTTGAGTCTGGCGCGTCTACCAGTTTCACCACTCGGGCCAAAAAGAATTGTATTTTACCTAAAAGAGATAAAAGATATATTAAATTTTGAAAGAATATTTAAAATTTTGGATAAATAAGAAGCTCCGCAAGGAGCTTCTATGAAAAGAAATTATTTCTTTTTGCCTTTTTTGTTTGTAGTAGCAACAACTGCTTCTTTCAGCTTTTTGCCAACTTTAAATTTGACCGCTTTACTAGCAGGTACATCAATAACTTTCTTAGTTCCTGGAACTCTAGCTTTTCTTGCAGCTCTATCAGCTGTGCTAAAAGTACCAAAACCTATGAAGCTAACGCTACCGCCAGCAGTAAGAGCTTCTTTGATTGTCTCTAGAGCGGCATCAACAGCTTTTAGAGAATCTTTTTTTGAAAGACCAGCCTTTTCGGCGACAGCTTGAATAAATTCAGCTTTTTTCATAGAACCATCCTTTTAAGAAGTGATATATAGGCATTTTACAACGTTTTTTGAAAAAAAACAATAGTTTTGAAACCTAAATTTCATTAAAAAATGTAGTTTTTTATAAAAAAAGTGAATTTTTTATAAAATTTGCATATAAAACTCATTTTTGAATCCATTTTTTTTGATATCAATTAGCATTAAATTCTCTAAATTCAATTTGCTTAGTTCGTCAATTGTTTCAATCCTTGCTTTTGCTATTTCTCTTAAAATAATTCCTCGGTAAGCTTTGGCATAATGGCTTACGACTTTGCCATTTTTTATAAATTTAAAAGTCGTAAAAGGCTTTTTTATTTCATAAAATTTTTCATAAAATTCAGCTCTTAAGTCTAGTATGTCATCATCTTTGAGCCAGTTATCTATTGCTAAGGAAAAATGTTCTTTATAAAATTTTTCAATATTTAATTTGTCTATTTTTTCTCCCTGCTTTAGTTTATATTCACAAATTTCATCTCCAGCCAAAATGCCTCCGAATAAATTTGAGAATATCATTACGTTTTTATCGATAAAATTTTGAGCTTTAGTGTCTAAATTTTTATAGTTTAAGTGCTTGTAGGCTACGCCTTCGTATCTTAAAACAGCTTTTATAACACTTTTTTTAAAAATGTCCTCTCTTAAATTTTCGCACTCTTCTAAATTTTTAAGTCCGAATAGCTTTGATAGTTCGCTTGTTGTAGCTCTTTTTAAAAATTCATTGTATTGATTTAAAATTTCAATTCTTAGATCATATAGCTCTGGAAATATAAAGCTATTTTTGTCTATAAATTTATTTGATTTTACAGCACTTTTTGCCTCGCTTGGAGAGAATAAAATTTTCACAACCACCTCGATAAAAGTAAAATTTTAAAGTCTAATAATACTCTAAACTAAATAAATTTTTAAATTTGACGATAATTCATGAATTGGAACTTAAATTGCTTCTAAAAGTTTATAGAAATATTAGGATATAGATATGCGTATTACCAATCAACTAATGAAATTTAACGATACATACAACTATCAAGTAAATATGAAGGAACTTTATAGGCTAAATACTCAAATTTCAAGCGGATTAAAGATACAAAATTCATTTGAGAATAGCAGTATTTATAATGATGGCATGAGGCTTGATTATGAGGTTGCAACGCTAAATCAAGTTCAAGATGCGACTTCTAAGGCTGGCAGTTTTTCTCTTAATACGGATAAAGCCTTAAAAGAATTTAAAGAAAAACTTGAATTGTTTAAAACAAAGCTTGTTCAAGCCGGAAATGAGCATCATTCAAAAACTTCAAGAGAGGCTTTGGCGAATGATCTGCAAGGCATAAAAAACCATCTTGTAAATATCGCAAACACATCTATAAATGGACAGTTTTTATTCTCTGGAAGCGCTATTAATACAAAGCCAATAAATGGCACTACAAATCAGTATTTTGGAAATTCTCAAGAGATGAGAGTGGTCGGAGGCTCACAGGTTAAGCTAGCTTATAATATGCCAGGAGAAGAGTTATTTCTAGGTAGAGATGGTGATTATAACAAGCATATAAGCACAAATGTAATGCTAACCGATCAAAGCGTTTTAAATAGACATGATAATATAAAATATCTTAACGAAGAGAGCAAAATCAGAAATATGATCGGATTTAACTATGTTAAGGATGAAAAAACTCTATCCGATTTGGATTTTGGCGGACCTAATGCAAAATCATTTCAAAATACGACATTTTATCTACAGGGTAAAAAGCCTGACGGAACAACTTTTACAAGTAAATTTCAAATGACAGCTGACGCTTCCATAAAAGATCTCATGGAAAAAATCGGAACCGAATACGGAAATACTCCAAATAATAGAGTTGTAGATGTCACGATAAATAACGAAGGGCAATTTAATATCAAAGATCTATCAAAAGGAAATCAGGTAATAGATTTTCATATGATAGGTGTTACAAGAAAATTAGATAACGAGCAAGCTCTTACCGCTGCCAATATCAATGCGGCTTCTAATCATTTTAATCCTACTAATAGTCTTGAGGGCTTAGAAGCTATGGTAAATGCAAATCCAAACGACTTTGTGGTAACGGAATTTGTTAAAAGCAATTACAGGGATATAAATGGTAATCAAACCAATGCCTTTGATTACGATAGGGTGAAATTTAAAAATGACGGCAGGCATGTTGTAGGTACTGTTTCTCAGATCGCAAGAAAAAGCGGAGAATTTGCGACAGATAATACTACATTAAGTGAGGTTGCCGGAACTAAAAATTTATACAATGACGAGAGTGGAAAATATGATATTGATGGACAATCTTTGCAGATGAGTATCAAGTCAAAGCATGGCGGAAACTATACAATTAATTTGGATTTTGAAGCTGGCGGAAATGCGAAAATAAGAATTACAGGAAACGATCCTGCTGGAAATGCTGTTGATTATAATTCTAGAGTCTGGGATAGCTTTTATAATGCTACTACAAATCAAGCTAATGGTATCCAAACAGCATCTAAAAATATGACATTTAAACAATTAAATGATATTATCTCATTTACAGTTAATGATAATATTCCTGCGGTTGATGATAGCTTTAATGCGTATAAACAGGCCATTAAAGATGCTCAAGGTAGTGTAGAGGTAAATATGGATCATAGAGGAAGAATTAAGATAACTGATAAGCAAAATACAAATACTCCTATTGAGGTTGCTATTTTTGATAGAAGAAATTCGGATATTTTTGCCGGTGATAGCACTGGTAATACTCCGGCTACTTCTCAAGGAGTTGGCTCTGTTTTTACCTTTTCTGCGAACAACGCACTTGATATAGATGTGCCAAGCGTGGATATATTTAGCGATCTTGATAATATGATAGAGGCTGTAAGACTAGGACAGTATCGTGCCGATTCAAATGGACCAGATCCTAGAAATTCTGGAATCCAAGGCGCAATAGAGAGGATAGATCATATATTTGATCACGTAAATAAGCTACATACCAAGGTAGGTGCTCTTTCTAACTCATTAAAAGACACAAATACAAGAGCAAGCATACTATCGGTAAATGTTAAAACAGTAAAATCAGAGATAGTAGATGCCGACTATGGAGAGACTTATATGCATCTTATGCAAAAAATGATGTCATATCAAGCTATGTTGCAATCTGTTGCAAAGGTTAATCAGCTAACTCTATTAAACTATATGTAAAAATACGCTATAATCAGGCTTTTATAAAGGATTTAAAATTTTAAGAGAGTCGATTTTAGTTGTTGTTATATGTTTTTTAATGTTTTTTGGAGTTGCTACCATAGCTCCTGATGCAAATTTTGTAGGGAGCTTTGGTAAAATTTTAGGTGAAACAAACTTTAAACTGTTTGGATTTATCGGCTATATTTACCCTTTTGTTTTTATCTTCTTTGCTTACTATATTTGTAAATTCGTAAAAAATCTTGATTGGGATTTGGCGCAGATAGTTTCTGGGGTTATACTTTTATTTTTTGCGTTTTTGATGTTTCAGGCTAATTCAAACTCTGATTATGGCGGTCTTATAGGTAATTTTGCGATTTTAGCTTTAAAGGATATCATCGGAGTTATAGGCACATGGGTTTTTATAGCTATGATTTTCGTTTTGGCTTTTGGGCTTATTGCTCAAGAGAATATAGTGATAATACTAAAAAGAGCCTTTGTGGAACCTACAAAAAAAGAGCCTAAAAATTTAACACAAGCTCAATATAAAGAACCAAAAACGATTGCAAAAAAGAAAAAGCGTGAAAATATAGAAAATTTAAACCAAGATGAAACAAAGCAGAATTTATCTGGATATGATGAGATTTTGGATTGTGAAGAAAAAACGCAAATTTCTACTATAAATGGAGTCGAGATTTTAAATGAAGTAGTGGAGAATAAGAAGCTGCTAGATGAGCTTGATAAGGGTAAGGTAGAAAAACCAAAGGATTTTGAGCTTCCACCGCTTAAATTTCTAAACGATCCCCCAAGGCGTTCACATAATATAAATGAGGTTGAGATTGATCAGAAAATTTCAGATCTTTTGGATAAACTTCGCAAATTTAAGATAGATGGTGATGTGGTTCGCACCTACACCGGCCCTATTGTAACTACATTCGAGTTTCGTTTGGCTCCACATATAAAAGTAAGTAAGATTTTGACCTTGCAAGATGATATTGCCATGGCTCTTCGCGCCCAAACAATACGTATTCAAGCGCCAATTCCAGGCAAAGACGTAATAGGTATTGAGGTACCAAACCAAAATATAGAAACAATATATTTAAAAGAAATTTTAGATAGTGAAATTTATAAAAACGCTTCAAGCCCTCTAACTATCGCGCTTGGAAAGGATATAGTGGGGGCACCTTTCGTAACAGATCTTAAAAAGCTTCCTCATCTTCTTATAGCAGGAACCACAGGAAGCGGTAAGAGTGTGGGCATAAACGCCATGCTTTTAAGTTTGCTTTACAGAAATAGTCCGCAGACCTTACGCCTTATGATGATAGATCCTAAGATGCTTGAATTTAGCATCTATAATGATATTCCACACCTCTTAACACCGGTTATTACTCAGTCTAAACAAGCTATAACAGCACTTGCAAATATGGTCTCTGAAATGGAGCGTAGATATACGATAATGAGCCATACTCGTACTAAAAATATCGAAAGCTACAATGAGAAGATGAAAGCAGAAGGCGGAGAGCAGCTGCCATATATAGTTGTTATAATAGATGAGTTAGCAGATCTTATGATGACAAGCGGTAAGGATGTGGAAATATATATCGGTCGCCTGGCTCAAATGGCAAGAGCTAGCGGAATACACCTTATAGTGGCTACTCAGCGTCCAAGTGTGGATGTGGTAACGGGACTTATAAAGGCAAATTTGCCAAGTCGCATTAGTTATAGGGTAGGGCAAAGAGTAGACAGTAAGGTCATTCTTGATCAAATGGGTGCCGAAAGCTTGCTTGGACGAGGCGACATGTTGTTTACTCCTCCTGGAAGCCCGGGTATCATACGTCTGCACGCACCTTTTGCAAGTGAAAAAGAGATAGAAAAGATAGTGGAATTTCTAAAAGCTCAACAAGATGTCGTATATGATGATAGATTTTTAGCTGAAAATGGCACGGAAGGAGTCGGTTCTACTTCTAGCGGAGCTATTGGCAGTGGCGAACTAGACGAGCTATATGATGAAGCCAAAGAGATTGTATTGAGCGAGCAAAAGACATCCATAAGCTACTTGCAGCGTCGCCTCAAAATAGGCTATAACAGGGCTGCTACTATAATAGAACAGATGGAGTATATGGGTGTGCTAAGTCCTGTTAACGCCAAAGGGCAAAGGGATATTTTATAATTTTAGTAAAAAACTCTATTTAGATAAAGTCCGTTTGGTGGAGCTGGAATACGCGTAAGAGGTTGTTGGTTTTTTATTGCTAAATTTATTAAATCAGCCCCATTTTTAAGCTTTAAAGCCTTTAGTATTGTAGCCACCATTAAACGAATTTGAGCTCTCAAAAATCCATTAGCCTTAAAAACTATGATAGTTTTTTCTTTGTGAGAGTAGCAAAATGCCTGACTTACTTCTCTTATCGGACTTTTTGTATCGCTTCCTACCTTCATAAATGCACTAAAATCATGCTTGCCTATAAAAAGCTCCAAAAGCTCATTTGCTCTATCTATGTCAAATTTTGGCAAAAATGTTTGGTATTGACTTAAAAAAGGGTTAAAATCTCCATGATTTATAATATATCTATATTGCCTAAATTTAGCATTATATCGGGGATGAAAGTTATCATCAACTCTTAAAATTTTTTTTATATGAATATGCGGGTGAGCGTGGCGATTTATTAGATCGGCCAGTCTTTTAAAGTCTTTAAAATGATCTCCGCATCTAACGCTTGCAACTTGATTATTGGCATGCACGTCTTTATCGGTTCTAGAGCTTGATACTATCTTGTCAAAGATTCCAATATGGGCTAAGGCTATACCGAGTTCATTTTCTACTCCGTTTTCGTGCGGTTGTGTTTGAGAGCCTTGAAATTTGGAGCCATCGTAGCTAAATATTAGTTTTATTTTCAATCTAATATCTTTTTAAAATCGTTTTTTTGTAAAATAGCATCGAGCTTATTAAAAATAGAGAAAATATTGATAAAATTGCTATAAAAAGCTTTGAAGATAACATCATAATCATTGCAAAATAGGCAAACAAAACTCCAAAAGTACCAAAATATACAAATCCTTTTTCATACCTATAGGTTACCACTCCGAAACTTAATGCAAATAGGGTAGTGGCGATAGGAAAAAGTGCTATTAGAACATAGGTAGTAAAATCTCTAGCCTTTTTTTTATTCGTATTAATATCGTTCCAATACTCTAAAAAAGAGCGGGTTTTTGAAATTTTATCATTAGCGAAGGTGTTTATTTTCATATATTTAAAGTCCGCTTGATGCCAGACATCATCCTTGATATCATAAATTTTGCCGTTATTTAGCCTAAGTTCTAAGTTTGATCTATTGTTTATAATCTTTGCATTTTCAGCGATGATTAGCCTTTGGGTATCAATTTGTGGTGAATACAGTGTAACACCCTCATATGTAGTGCCGTTGATATCGTTTTTTTGACTTTGGATGTATATCATCCAGTTTGAAAATTTCTGCCCAAACTGAGTTGTCTTTAAATTTAGCTTTGCGATAGTTTTTTTATACTCTATGAAATTTCCATTTAATTCAGCTGCCGTAGGTATTAGGACTATGGCAGTTATTAGTAAAAAAACTGAAACAATAGAGCTAACTAGCATAAAAAATCTAGCAACCAAATTTGGAGAGTATCCCAAAGTAAAGATCACAATACTCTCGTTCTCTTTGGATAACCTAAAAAGTGTCATCGCCAATGAAACAAAAAACGATATAGGTATTGTAAAAAGTAGTATGCGAGGCAGCATAAATAAATATAGTTTAAAGAGCTCAAAGAATGTTATCTCTATATATGAGGTAATGCGCGCTATCTGTATAAAAAAGACTATCGACATTATAAGAAATAGTGTCGAAAACAGCGAAGCAAAAGTGCTTATAAAGTTGGTAAAAAGATAGCTATTCACTCTACCCATAAAGTTTTTCCAAAAGTTCTAAAAATTGAGGTTTTAGCAGATAAACAATAAGTAGTCCGAGGCTTAAAAACGGCACAAATGGTAGCTCGTATCCTCTTTTTCTAACTATCATGTATGCGGGTAGCGTCAAAAGAGCCG
Source organism: Campylobacter sp. RM16190 (assembly GCF_012978835.1). NCBI lineage: Bacteria > Pseudomonadati > Campylobacterota > Epsilonproteobacteria > Campylobacterales > Campylobacteraceae > Campylobacter > Campylobacter sp. RM16190. Next base: position 7,730 of record NZ_LIWS01000007.1, read on the forward strand.
CCATGTATATCGACATAAGCCCAAGTTTAATACCTAAAATCGCCCCCATAACTCCTGCTATAAAGATATCCGCACTTCCCATAGCCTCACGCTTCATAATAATACTTACAACAAATCTGAGCAGCCAAAATGCAAACATGAAAATTACGGCGCTAATTAGCCTATCAAAGTCACTATTTTTGCCAAATATGGGTAAAACCCCGTAAATAAGAGCCAAAATAAGACTTGTGAATAAAAGAGGATCCGGAACCGCCTTGTAGCGAAAGTCGATCACGCTAAGGCAGAGCAGGATAATAAAGCAGGTTCCAATTATCACCGCCGCGTGAAGCTCTGTTTCACAAAAATAAGCAGACAGCATTAAAATTCCGCTTAAAAATTCGACCAATGGATATTGAAAGCTAATCTTATCCTTGCAAAATCCACATTTGCCGCCCAAAAAGATCCACGAAAGCATCGGCACATTGTGATAGAATTTAAGCGGAGTTTTACAGCTTTGACAGTGAGATGCTGGAAAATTTATACTTTCGCCCTTTGGCATTCTATATATCAAAACATTTCCGAAAGAGCCGATAACCGCACCTAAAATAAAAAATATCGCACCTATCATAATCCGCCAAATCTCCTACTGATTTGATAAAAATTTTGAACTATTTTTTCTAATTCCAAACTTGTAAAATCCGGCCAAAGAGTATCGGTAAATGCAAGCTCGGCATAACTTGCCTGAATAAGCATAAAATTTGAAAGTCTCTTTTCTCCACCAGTTCTAATTAGTAGGTCAATAGGTTCACTTTCATCTAAATTCGCTTCTAAATTCGCTTCATTAATATCTAAATTTTGCTCTTGCATTCTTTTAAGAGCTCTTAAAATTTCATCTTTAGTACCATAATTTATAGCCAAATTTAGCTTTAGCTTTTTATTGTCTTTAGTAAGTGATTTTAAATTTGAAATTTCATCTCTTAATTTATCGTTAAAAGGCATTATATCGCCGATCACATTAAAATTTATCTCATTTTTTATAAAGCTCTCTTTTTTTGAAACTAAGAATTTTAAAAGTAGATCCATTAAAAAATCAACCTCACTTTTTGGTCTACTCCAATTTTCAGTGCTAAAGGCGTATAGGCTTAAAATTTTTATATCATTTCTTATACAAAACTCGCACATGGCTTCGACTACGTTTGCGCCGGCCTCATGTCCTTTTGTGCGTATGAGTCCTTGCTTTTTCGCCCATCTGCCATTGCCATCCATTATAATCGCCAAATGTTTTAAACTATTCAAATTATCCCTTAAAATCGATTATAGAGCTGCTTTGAGTATAAAGTTCGTTAAATACCCCAATATTTACATCGCACTCAAATTTCTCTTTTAAAAACCTTGCAACCTTTTCAAAAGGCGTTGTTATATTTAAGATTTGAGAGTTTTTTATATTAAAAAGTAGCGGAGCGAAATTTGAAAATATAAGATAAATTTGAGCTTTTTCATTATCTTTTTTCATCTGAAAAATTCCTAAATGCTCATTATAAAAAAACGGAATATGTATGATGTTTTTCTGCAAGGCAAATAGCATATTTACGTAAATTTCATATCCTTCTTTTGTCCTGCAGGATGCTAAATTTGAAAATATATATTCATAAAACCAGTTTAAATCATCATTGATTATCAATTTTTCTATAATACTTAATCCATCTATGAGTGTGTCATGGGCTTTTAAATTAGGCTTTTCATATAGATTTTTTATCACTATATTTTCACTTCCCGAGCCTATCTCACCCCAATATTCTCCGCCTATTTTTAGATTTTTCATGCTTTTTGTGCTTAGGGTTTTGTTTGCAAATTTTAAATTATATCTATTAAAGCCAGTTTTTTCCAATACTTTTATGCTTACCGGAAGTGAGGCGTTAAGCATGATAGCGCTTTTATTTCCGCTTGCTATTTTTTGTATTTTTGATATCGAACTTATCATAAATTATAGGCCAAATTTAAGATCTCTCTTGCAATATTTTGTTTTGAATTTAGAGTTATCTCTTTAGTTTCTGAGGCTGTTATGAAGCATATTTTACTTACATCTGAGCCAAATTTTACCTCATCATCTAACACATTTAAACATACCGCATCTAAATTTTTATTTTTTAACATATTTTTAGCGTTTGTCAAGGCGTTTTTTGCATCCATTTCCATCTTAAAGCCTATTTTTTTAACATTTTTAAACTCTTTTAAAGAGCCTAAAATATCTATGTTTTGCCTTAAATTTAAACCCCAGTTGCTACCAAGACTCTCTTTTTTCAGCTTGCCAGTGAATTTTTCTTTTGGGATATAGTCGCTTACCGCAGCACTCATTACAAGCATATAGGCGTTTTGTAAATTTTCATCTATAGCACTTTTTAGCTCTTGAGATGTTTGAAATTTTATAGTTTGATATGGAGTTTTGTTTGTTTCAAAACTTGCTATTAGTGTTACATCAGCACTAGCGAAATAAAACTCGTCAGCAAGAGCCTTTGCCATCTTGCCGCTTGAAAAATTTGTAATAGCCCTTGCATCATCGATTTTTTCTATAGTAGCTCCGCCGGTTATTATAACTTTTTTGCCTTCAAATTTTGGCTCGTTTAAAGATTTTTTTACTTCGTAAATTATTGTTTCTGCATCAGCTAACGCGCCTTTTCCAAAATCCTTACAAGCCAAGGTTTTTTCTATGGGGTCTATAAATTTAACCCCATTTGATTTTAAAAACTCAAAGCTATTTTTGGTAGAAAAGTGCTCTATCATCTTTGTATTTGCTGCAGGAGCTATTAAAATGGGCGCATTTGATGCTATTAGAGTTTGCATAAAGACGTTATCACAAATCCCGTTTGCAAGTTTGTTTATCGTATTTACAGAGGCTGGAGCGATTAAAATTAGATCCATTTTGGCATAATTTATATGGTTAAGCCCAGCCTGCCAATTTTCACTTTGGCTCGTTAAAATAGGGTGATCACTAAGGGCCTCAAATCCAAGCGAAGAGCAAAATTTAAGCGCCCCATCACTAAGCATCACATAAACATCCGCTCCCTCTTTTTTAAGCATGGATAGAATCTCAAAAGCCTTGTAAAACGCGATAGAGCCGCAAACGGCCAGTAAAATTTTTTTATTTTTCATCTTTTGTGCCAAAGAATTTATAAAAAAATCCGCTTTTGTTAACCTGCTTTGTCCGGCTTATAGCAAGAGAGCCACTTTGAATATCAGAAGTTATTGTACTTCCTGCGGCTATTAAAACATTGTCTTCTATGGTCACTGGAGCGATTAGTTGAGTATCGCTGCCTATGAAGACATTTTTTCCTATTTTAGTCTTGTGTTTAGCCTTGCCGTCGTAGTTGCATGTGATAGTCCCGCACCCTACATTTGTGCCTTCTTCTATTTCACAATCTCCAAGATAACTTAAATGTCCAGCCTTGGCACCGTTTAGCTTGCCAGCCTTTACCTCTACAAAATTTCCGATATGGGTATCTTTTATATGAGAATTTGGGCGAATATGCGCCAAAGGTCCGATGTCTGAGTCTTCTATAACACTATTTTCTATCACACTTGAACTTTTTATTATAGAGTTTTTGATAATGCACTCTCCGATTATACTGACATTTTCTTCTATCTCGCACTCATCTTCAAATTTTGCCCTGCTGTCAATATAAATAGTGTCACTTAGGCGCATTAATACACCAGTCTGCATCCATTTTTTTTTGATCTCTTTTTGCATTAAATTTTGAGCCATATCTAGCTGAAATTTATCGTTTATGCCCATAAAATTTTGTTCATCCACCAAGACGGCACTGCACTTTAAATTTAGCTTATTTGCGATTTTAATAGCATCTGTTAAATAATATTCATTCTGTGCGTTTTGGTTTTGTATGAGAGGTAAAATTTTCTTTAAAGCCTCGCTTTTAAAGCAGTAACAACCTGCGTTAACGCTTTTTATTAGCCTTTGGGTTTCGCTTGCGTCTTTTTGCTCGACTATATCTTCTATAGTGCTGCCGTTCATGATGACTCTACCGTATCCTTGAGGATTTGCTGATTCAAAGATACTCACGGATATATCGGCATTTGCTGAGCTTAGTCTTATCAGATCGTTTGTTTTTACAAGAGGCATATCTCCACACATTATGATTGTTTTTTCACTTGTTAGGCAAACATCTTTAAGAGCTCCTGCCGTGCCAGGGAACTCTTTTAAATTTTGCTCATAAATTTTTGTTTTTGGGAAAAATTCTTTTATTTTAGCCTCTACAATCTCTTTTTGATAGCTTAAAACCACGCTTACATCATCGCTTATTTCGTAGGCTTTTCTTAAAATATGCACTATCATAGCCTCTCCGCAAAGCTCGAAAAGCACTTTCGGTTTTGTTGATTTCATCCTTGTTCCAAGACCTGCAGCAAGCACTACCACGCCTATATTGCTCATTTTAATTCCTCGAGGTGTTTAAAAATTTGAAATAAATTTTATCTTGTAGTTGCTAAATAGTTGATTAACTAATATCTTAATTATTAGTATACAACTTTAATAATTATTACTAATTTTATTCAAAGACAAGATAGCGTTTCTATTTCATTATCAATATATTTTATCTATATCTATAAAAATTTAAAAAAGAGCTAATATTAATCAAATTTTAACTGCTTTTCAACTAAAAGAAATTAAAATAGTAAAAAATTTTAACTGCAAAGAGGGTTTAGAATGGATTTAGGAACCGTTGTTGGTTGGATTTTGATTATGGTTTTGCTATTTGGCTCGATGGCCATAGGCGTTGGTATCGGTCCTTATATAGATATTCCATCTGTTATGATTGTTTTTGGAGGAACTGCTGGTTGTCTATTAGTTGGCTTTAAAATGGAGCAGATGAAAAAGCTGTTTACGTTTTATGGTGTTGCAGTTAAGCCAAAACTTTTTAATCTTCCTGAAATAGTTAAAAAAATGGTTGAATATTCTACGAAAGCAAGAAGAGATGGAATCTTAGCTCTTGAAAATGACGCTAACAACGAAACTGACGAATTTTTAAAAAAGGGCCTTTCTATGGCTGTAGATGGTAATGAGCCAGACGCCATTAGAGCTTTGCTTGAAATAGATATGGAGCAAACCAGCTCAAGACATACTGATAATATTAAAATTTTTGATCAGGTTGCAGGTTTTGCAGGCTCTATGGGTATGATAGGAACGCTAATCGGACTTGTTGCGATGCTTTTAAATATGTCAGATCCTTCGGCGATTGGTCCATCTATGGCTGTTGCTTTGATAACCACTCTTTATGGAGCGATGATAGGAAACATACTAGGAGCTCCGGTGGCAAATATCCTTAGCATTCGCGATAAGGATGAAAGCCTTGCTAAAACAATAATAATCGAAGGTATTATGGCTATTCAAGCAGGTGACAACCCAAGAACTCTTGAAACAAAACTTTTATCCTTTTTGCCGCCAAAAGATAGAGTAAGTCAGTTTGATAGGTAATAAAAATGGCTAAAAAACTAATTGATCCGGCTGATTGTCCTAAATGTTTGCCGGCGTGGCTTGCATCTTTTGGTGACTTGATGTCTCTTTTACTATGTTTTTTCGTCCTTCTTCTTTCTATGAGTACTATGGATGCCAAAAAGCTTGAAGCGGCTATAGGCTCACTTAGCGGAGCTTTGGGTGTGCTTGAAGGCGGAAGAAGACCTGACGTAGCGGCTGAACAAAATGAGGAATTTCACTCCGCTGCAAAGCTACCAACCACTGATATACAATCAAAATTTCAGCAGACTGTAAAATCCATAAATGAGCTTTTGCATGCAAGCGGATCTCCGGAAGTATCATTTGAAGAGAGCGAGGATGGATTTATCATAAGATTGCCTGCTAGTTTGTTATTTGAAAAGGGTAAGGCAAATTTACAAAACGATGATGCGATTTTGTTTTTAAGACGAATTTCTATGGTGATAGATAAGCTTCCCGAAGATATCGTAGCAAACGTTATAGGGCATACCGATAATCAAACGCCAGATAGTCTAAGTATATATAAAAACAATTGGGAACTCTCATCCGCAAGAGCCATGAGTGTAGTTGATGAGCTTATCAAAAATGGAGTCAATCCTAAAAAACTGATGGCTTCAGCTAAAGCTGAATTTGAGCCTTTTGCTCCAAACACAACAGAGCAAGGCAGGGAGAAAAATCGTAGAGTAGAAATTCACTTCATATCTATGAATTCTAAAAATAAAGAAAAAACGCAAAAAAGCATACTTGACATGCAAGGAGCTCAGTGAAAAAGGTACTGATATTATTATCGGTCGCTTTTGTGCTATTTGCCGATGATACTGTAACTATCCCGACCGTAAATTTAACCCTAACGGCACCCGATACGCCACAACAACTCGTAACCTCGCTAAACGTATTAATCGTCTTAACGATACTAACCCTTGCGCCTTCGCTTGTTTTTATGATGACAAGCTTTTTGCGTCTTATTATCGTGTTTTCATTTTTGCGTCAAGCGATGGGAACTCAGCAAATGCCCCCATCTACCGTGCTTATCTCACTTGCCATGGTACTTACGTTTTTTATCATGGAGCCTGTGGTTAAGCAGTCTTATGACGTAGCCGTTAAGCCCTATCTGGATGAGAAGATAAGCTATCAAGTCGCATTTGAAGAGGGAGTTAAGCCGTTTAAAGAATTTATGATAAAAAATACCAGAGAAAAGGATTTGGCTCTGTTTTTCCGCATAAGAAATTTGCCAAATCCGCAAAATATCGAAGAAATTCCGCTAACTATAACTATGAGCGCATTTATGATAAGCGAGCTAAAGACCGCTTTTGAGATAGCGTTTTTGATCTACTTGCCGTTTTTGGTTATAGATATGGTTGTAAGCTCGGTGCTTATGAGTATGGGTATGATGATGCTTCCGCCTACGATGATCTCGCTGCCTTTTAAGCTGCTTATCTTCGTGCTTGTGGACGGCTGGAATTTACTTGTGATGAATTTAGTGCGGAGTTTTCATTAGATATTTAGTGCTAAAATTGAAAAAAGGATGGCAAAGATGGCATTTAAGTACAAATTTTATCTTCCGATTAAACATCTAAGCCATAGCGGAGCTTAGTATGAAAAAGGCTTATCTGGCGCTCGCTCTTGGCTTAAGTTTAAGCGCAAGCAGTCTAAGCGAGATCATAAATTTAGCTCACAGCTCAAATTTAGCTCAAATTTCAAGCATGCAGCCTCAAAAATCACAGCTTAAGCACGAAAGCGTTCGCAGCTCTTATATGCCAAATTTAAACTTAAAAGGCGGATACAATTATCATTTGCTAGATCCTAGCATACTAACTCCAAAGCAAAGCCTTCAAATTTTAGCCAGTATCGAGTTTTTGTTATATGACGGAGGCAAAAGAGAGGCGAGCTTGACCGCGCTTAAGCACCTGCACGGAAGTGAAATTTTAAAAAATGAGGATTTTAAAAACTCTCTTGCTCTTGATATTTGCAGGCTTTACTTTAACTTTATTGCGCTAAATGAGATCATAAAAGCAAAAGAGGCTCAGATAAACTATCTTAAAAACGCCCTTGATAGGCTTGAGAAATTTTACTCCGCCGGACTTGCGGCGATTGATGAGTTTGAAGCGATCAAGGCTAAATTTCACGCTGCAAAGGTTGAAGCGCTAAGCTATAAGCAAAAGCAAGATGAGATAAACAGCAAGATAAATCTGCTCACAAATGAAATTTTAACCCCTTCAAGCGGCTCCAGGATAGATGAGCCAAATTTGGCGCAGGGTTCAAACAAAACGGCTCTTAAAGTCCTTGAAGAAGAATTTAAGGCAAGCCGTGAGGATATAAAGATCGCAGGCTCAGCCACGCTTCCGCAAATTTTCATTAAAGACACTTACTCCGTTTACCGAAACGACTTTGACAACGACTTCTCTTCGCTTGATCCTAGGTTTCAGGCCATAACGCCGTATCTTGATACGATTTTTAAGAAAAGACACAGGACAAACGAGATAACCCTTGGTTTCTCTTGGAAAATTTTTGATTTTGAAGCAACTAGCAAAGAGAAGCAGATTAAACAAATAGCGTCAAATCAAGCCGCTTTGAATTTGGAGCAAAAGAGGCTTGAAAATAGGATAAATTTGCAAAATTTAAAAAACGAATTAAATATCTTAAAAGAAAAAATTAACGCCCATGAGCTGGCATTGAAAGCCGCCGATAGCTCTTATGAAGGGGTTTTTAAAAAATATGAAGCGGGACTTAGCGGATATGTGGAGTTTTTGCAGGCGTTAACGGCTAAATTTGAAGCCCAAAGCGGGCTTGAGCTGAGCAAGGATGAATACGAGATAAAAAAGGCCGAGTTTTTGTATGAAAACGGCGAGGAAATTTTAAAGCGAGTAGTAGAGCGATGAATAGAATTTTAGGAATTTTAACCACTCTTTGCCTGATACTATCTGCGCAAGAGCAAATTTATGCAAATTTTGACGTAGTGGCTAAACACAGCGCAGAGCTTGCCATAAAGAGCTTTGGTATAGTTAAAAAGGTAAATGTAGATGTTTCTGATATGGTAAAAAGGGGCGATGTCTTAGTTGAGCTTGAAAACGAGAGTGAAAAAATCGCGCTTGAAGCGGCTAAAAATGATTTAGAGCTTGCAAATTTGGCTCTTAAGCACGCTAAAGATATATTGGAACGCTTTAAAAAAGTAAAAAGCGTAACTTCTACTCAGGCTTACGAGGATGCGGAATTTGAGTTTAAGCGAGCTAGTTTAGCGGTGCAAAAGGCAAAAATCGCTATCAAAAACGCAAACGAAATGCTTGAAAACAAACTTCTTAAAGCTCCTTTTGACGGCACAATATCCAAAAAGAGCATCGAAGTAGGCGAAGGTGTAGGCGGAGTGGCTCAAAGGCTCATTGGTATATTTTCATATCCTGAAGTTAAGCTTATGATCAGCTATGATGAGAAATTTAAAGATGTAGTAAAAGTAGGAAGCCAGTTTAGGTATAAGCTTGACGGCTCAAACGAAGAAATGGTAGGCGCTATAGCTTTAATTTATCCTAAAATAGATATGAAAACACGTAAAATTTACGCTGAAGTTTATGCGCAAGGTCTTATGCCGGGGCTTTTTGGCGAGGGATATATAACGGTGAAATAGATGTATAGATTTGCCATAAATAGACCCATAACGACTTTGATGATATTTATGTCGCTTGTCGTTTTTGGCGTCATGTCGCTACAAAGAATGCCCGTAAATCTCTTTCCCGAAATTGAAATTCCGCTCATTAAGATCACTACTTACTCGGGTGGAGATATGAATTTAATCGAGTCAAAAGTCACTAAAAAGATAGAAGATGAGATCTCTACTATTGACGGCATAGATAAAATTCACTCATACAGTTACAATAATCTAAGCGTGGTGCTTATACAGTTTGACCTTGAAAAAGATATCAACGTAGCTGCCGATGACGTGCGAGATAAGGTAAGTAAGGCGGGCGTTGACGGTAGAAGCGAGATAGAAAAGATCAAAGGAACGGGCGATAGAATTTTAAACATATTTATAAGCTCAAATAGTGGCGATGAAGTCGCTCTTATGAAGCTTGTGGAAGAGAAGGTAAAGCCATTTTTGCAGCGCATTGACGGGATAGGCAAGGTTGATGATACGGGATTTTTGCAGCCTCAGGTGAAAATTTACCTTGATCCTTTTAAGCTTGATAAATTCGGTTTGAATGCAAACGATGTCGTAAATTTGATCAAGACTCAAAACTTAAAAGCCCCTTTAGGCAAGCTTGAAAACGAAAATTCCGAACTCTTTTTAAAGAGCAATTTTGACGCAAGCAGCATAGATGAGCTTAAAGAGCTTAGGCTTGCAAGCGGGATATTTTTAAAAGATGTCGCGCGCATAGAGCTTGATAAAAAAGATACCGACAGTATCGCCGTGATGAACGGCAAGCAAGGCGTCATGCTTGAGCTTTTAAAGATAAGCGGAGTAAATGCGCTAGCTACGATAGAAAACGTAAAAGCTAAGATAGATGAGCTAAGGCAGATCGTGGGCAGCGAGTATGAGCTAAAGATCGCCTTTGATAACAGTGAAAACATCACAAAGCACATCAGGCAGGTTGGATTTGATATGGTGCTTGGGGTTGTTTTAACCATCTTTATAGTATTTTTCTTTCTTAGGAATTTTAGCTCTACCGTTATCTCTGCACTTTCCATACCTACGAGCATTATCGGGACGTTTTTTATTATCGATATGCTTGGATTTGATCTAAATCGCCTTACTTTGATAGCACTTACGCTTGGGATCGGAATTTTTATCGATGATGCGATAGTCGTTATAGAAAATATCTCAAAAAAGATGCAAGAGGGCGAGACAAACCCGCTAAAAGCAAGTTTTGCGGGAGTGGGCGAGATAACATTTAGCGTACTTTCTATAAGTGCCGTTTTGCTTTGCGTATTTGTGCCTATTGCGTTCATGGAAGGCATTGTGGGTAGATACTTTAACTCCTTTGCCATGAGCGTAGCGGGCGGTATCGTGGTGTCGTTTTTTGTATCTATTATGCTTATACCAAGCCTTGGGGCTAGATTTTTAAACGCGCAAGAGGGCAAATTTTTTCATCTTACAGAGCCTTTTTTCGTCGCTCTTGAAAACGGCTACGCGTGGCTTTTAGCGATTATTTTAAAATTTAAAACTATATTTGTTATTTTAAGCCTTGCCTTGCTTGCGCTTTGTATTAGCCTTGCCATGAAAGTCGGCATGGATTTTATGCCTATTGAAGATAATGGTGAATTTGAAATTTTCATTAAAGCGCAGCCCGGAATTTCACTTGTTGCTATGAGTGAAAAGTCCTCGGTTGTGCTTGATGAGCTAAATAAAGACCCGCGTGTGGATTATGCCTATATGCTCGTAGGATATACCGACGCCAAGGATGCTTTTAAGGCTAAAATTTACGCTAAATTAAAAGACATAAAAGAGCGAAGAGATAGGCAGCCTCAAATCATGGAAGAGTATAGAAAGAAGCTTAAGATCGATGGTTTAAATATCAAAATTTCAGCCCTTCCTATGGTTGATGCAGGCGGAGCAAACGAGCCTGTGCAGCTAGTTATCACGGGTGATAGCTTGGAAAAACTTGATGAAATTTTATTTCAGGCTAGGAAAATTTTAGAAAGCGTTAGCGGAGTTGTCGATATAAGCAGCGACAACGAAGATAGGATAAATCAGCTTGAAATTTCGGTAAATAAAGAAAAAGCCAAGCGTCTAGGCATAAGCGAATATGATATCACAAGGGTGGTTTACGGCTCTTTTGGGCAAAATTTCCTCGGCTCTTTTGATGACGGCAATGACCAATACGACATAATGCTTAGGTTTGATGACGAGCATAGAAAAGATGTATCTTCACTTGAAAAGCTGCGTATAAGAAGCGCAAGCGGCGAGAGTGTCGCGCTAAATTCGGTCGCAAATTTTAAGCTTACTAAGACCTTTTCATCGATTATGCGATTTAACAAACAGCGCCAAATCCTAATCGTGGCAAACGTCGATAACATCCCGCTTGATAACGTTCAAAAAGTTGTCGATGAGCAAATCCCAAGCATACTGCCTAAAGGATATGATTACCGCATGACGGGCTTTATCGAGCTTATGAATGATACGAACGAGGCGTTTATATTTACGATTAGCCTTAGTGTAATTCTCATATACATGATACTAGCCGCACTTTATGAGAGCCTTATCATGCCTTTTATCATCATGATATCTATGCCGCTTGCATTTGGCGGAGTTGCCGTGGGGCTTTATCTAAGCGGAAATTCGTTCAGCCTTTTCGTGATGGTCGGAGCGATTTTGCTATTTGGAATGGTTGGCAAAAACGCCATTTTGGTTGTAGATTTTGCAAACAGATACGCAAATGAGGGCATGAATGTAAATGAAGCTATTATAAAGGCGGGCTCAAAGCGGTTAAGAGCGATACTTATGACAACTTTTGCGATGATATTTGCCATGCTTCCGCTTGCTCTTTCAAGAGGAGCGGGCTATGAGGGTAACTCGCCTATGGCGATATCTATCATCTCAGGACTCATCAGCTCTACGATCCTTACGCTATTTTTGGTGCCTGCGCTATTTGGCATAACATATAAGGTAGATAAGTTTATCGGTAAAATTTACAAAAGAGATGAAATTTAAGGACGCAAAATGAGCTTTAATAGTTTTTATCAGCTTGTTTTTATCACGGTTTTATTTAGCGGATGCGCCTCTTTAAGCCCTGCTAAAAATCAAAATTTGCATAGTAAATCAAACAATGCTGAAGCTAAACAAGAGCATATATGTAAGGATAAAACCTCAAACGAGTGCAACGACATGGGTGTTGAATTTGAGCTTGCTGATGATTTTAAGAGTGCTGAAATTTGCTATGAGGAGGCTTGTAAGAGTGATCTTGCGGTAGCTTGCTCAAATCTTGGCTCGCTTTATCAGAAATTTAATGATGATAAAAACGATGCGGAAGTGCTAAATCTATTTTTAAAATCTTGCCGATTAAACAGCAAATACGGCTGTTATAACGCGGGCAATTCATATAGACTAGGCACCGAGACGGGGCATAATTTCGTGCGAGCCATAAAACTGTATGAAAAAGCCTGCATAGATCTTAAGCACTCAAAGAGCTGTACAAATTTAGGCGGCATGCACCAATTTTCTTTAGGGGTTGAGGGCGGTAGCAGGGATGTGGCTAGGAAGTATTATAAGATGGGTTGCGAGCTTGGCGATGAGGTAGGGTGTAAAAATTTCTCCTTGCTTGAGGATAAATTTTAGCTCCAGCTTACTTTAAAAGTCGTGTTTTGACCGATCTCGCTTTCGCAAATTATACTTAAATCGTTGCTTTCGCAAACTCTCTTTACTAAATTTAGTCCTATACCAAATCCGCCTTGGTCGTTATTGAACCGTGTATAGCGATCATAAATTTTCTTTTGTTGCTCTTTGCTGATACCTTCGCCGCTATTTGTGATGGCAAATTCCTTATCATTTAAATTTATACTCACAAATCCGCCTACGTTTGAATATTTTATAGCGTTACTGATGAGGTTATCTATCATTCTTCTTACCTCATAGAGGTTTGCGTTTATACTCGCTTCGCTTAAATTTATTTGCGGGATGATTGAGCGTTTGGCAAAAAACGGAGCGAAATATTCAAGCCGTTCGTTGAATAGATTTTTTAAATTTATCTGCTCTTTTTTGCTTGCGTCGCTTTTGCTAAAGGATAGGTATGTAAGATCTTCGTAGATATTGCTTAGGCTTCTGGCTGCTAGTTCGATGTTATTAAGGCGTTTTAAATTTTTGCTGCTAAGCGTGTTTTTATCGGTTGTTTCTATACTCATCATTATTATGCTAAGGGGCGTGTTTATCTCGTGCGTTGAGTCTTTTATGAAGCGATTTAGCGCATTTATCTTGGTGTGAAGCGGCTCCAAAGAAAGCTTTGCCAAGTAGTAGGCTATAACCATGATAATTGTAAGTATCAGAAGTAAATTTCCTAAAATTTTAAGCTTTAAGATATTTAAATCGCTTCTTATATCTCTTCCTTCAAGCAATATATTTGCCGTTGAGAGCTCTCCGGTGGCATTGCTTTCCATGCTTTGAAGCGCTTCGTATATGACTACCTTGCCATCTTTTAAAAACGCTACGTTTTTTTTGGCATCTTGCAGACACTCAGTGTCTTGATAGATTATCTTGCCTTCTTTTGACACGATACACGCGCTTACTTGTTTTTCTTGCATGAGTGCAGCGGCGGAATTTATGCCGTTCATGCTGGCTTTCATGTAAATTCCCATTTTTATCTCTTTGAGATTTTTTACTTCGTTTGAGATAAGCGCCTCTTTTGCCATTTTGTAATCGTTTATCGAAAAATAGCTTAAAAATAGCGCGCTGGTGATTAGATAGAGGGATAAAATTTTAGATATTATCTTGGTTTTTTCAGACATAGATATAGCCGTCACCTCTTTTATTTATGATGCTGTCCTTGCCTAAAATTTGGCGTAAAGTCCTTATATATACGCGCAAACTTTGCTCGCTTGGCTCTTCGTCATAGCCCCAAATTTTATCATATATAACTTCTTTTGTAAGAAGTTTGTTTTTGTTTTGTAAAAATAGCGCTAAAAGCTCACTCTCTTTATTTGAGATATTTACATTTTCGCCGTCTTTTTGAACTGTTTTGCTGTCTATGTGAAATCTAAACCCGTCGGCAATTTCGATAAAGTCATCGTTTGTATGAGAGAAATTTCGCCTAAGTAAATTTTTGATACGCAAAAGCAGCTCTTTAAGCTCATATGGTTTTTTAAGGTAGTCATCGCAACCGCTTTTATAGCCTACCTCAAGATCTTCTATAGTATTTAGGGAGGTCGTAAATATAGCAGGAGTATCTACGTCAGCCTTCCTTAAGGACGATAGAAGCGAAAATCCATCGCCTTTAGGAATTTTAACGTCAAGTATCAAGATATCGAATTTTTGCTCATAGGCTAGATCAAGAGCGGTTTTAGCATCTACGCAAGCGGTTATCTTATAATCTCTCTCGCTTAGATATTCCGTTATCATTTCGCTTAAAATTTCATCATCTTCTACGAGCAAAATTCTTGTCATTACATTATGCCTTCAGGTTTTTTCATCTCTTTTTTCATTTCATCTTTTTTCATCATCATATCATCTTTTTTCATCATCATATCATCTTTTTTATCAGACATATCTTTTTTCATGTCGCCTTTCATCTCGTCTTTATGCATTTTCATATCATCTTTCATCTCTTTTGCCATCGGCATATCTTTAGACATCATATCATCTTTCATCTCTTTTGCCATCGGCATATCTTTAGACATCATATCATCTTTTTTCATATCTGCCGCCATAGCACCACCAACCATAAACATAGCGCCAAGCGCAACTAAAACTAACTTTTTCATTTTGTCTCCTTGTGATAAATTATGCTGAAAGCTTAACCAAGAAGTGTGAAGCGAGTGTGAAATATAAAAAATTACAAAAATCCGCAGATAAAATATACCAAAGGAAGACTGATAAAGCTAAATGCAACGCCTGTAGCTACGGCTGAAACTGCAAGCTGACTGTCTAAATTCGCCTTCATTATCATAGCGCTTGCTAAAACCATCGGCGGCATAGCGCACTGAAGAATTCCTATGAGCCATTTAGGGCTAAATTCAACGCTAAATATTAAAGCTATAAGGATAAACATAAGAGGAGCTATTAGCATTTTGCCTGCGATTACGATTAAAGTGGCTTTATATGAACTTCTTATGCTTCTAAATCCAAGACCGATACCTATAGCAAAAAGGGCAACCGGAACTACGCTTTGGCTAAAAAGATTAAGCGCGGTAAAGATAACTGAAGGAAGCTCGATACCTCTTAGTATAAGACCTGCGATAAGTGCGATAAATGGCGGAAATTTAAGCACTTTTATAGTGTTTTGCACTAGCGAAACTTTAGCGGGCGCTCCAAAAGAGAGCACAAAAGGTCCGATGATAGATATAGGTATGGATGTTGCAAACTGATCGTAAAATATAACTTCATTTAGAGCTTCTTCTCCAAAAAAGCCCGTGATGATAGGCATACCGATAAAGATGGTGTTGCCAAACATCGCCAGCAATAAAGCGCTAATGGCGGTGGCTTGGCTAAATTTAAAGGCTTTACAGACGAAAAACACTACAAAAGCGGCTGCAAAGGAGGATAAAAAGCCGGTTAAGATGATATTTATGAGAGTTTTATCTATGCTTACGTGATAAATTTTATCAAAGATCAAAGCAGGCAAGGCAAAGCATAGCGCGTAGTCTATAAATACACTTGCATGCTTTTGCTCAAAAATCTTTATTTTCTTTGCGAAATATCCAGAAGCTATAAGAATAAATATTGAGAGTAGAGGGGTAAACATAATTTTCTTTATCTTTTAAATTTAAGCCAAAATTATATGGCAAGGGTTATTAAATCAAGATAAAATTAATATTATTAACTTTATTAGATAGTAAAATTTAGGATAATTTTAATATAATGCTTGATTTAAATTTAAAAATTCAAAGTAATAATATGAAAAAAATAATCAAATTTATAATATTTTTAGCCATTCTTGCCGCCTGTTCTTTTTTTGTGTATGAAAAATATTTTAAAAAAGAAAAGCCGGATGAAGTATTAACCTCTGTGGCTTTTAGAGGCGAACTTATAAAGAGTATTGATAGCAACGGCGAAATTTATGCAAACGAGCTTATAGATGTGGGTGCGCAAGTTTCCGGTCAGATAAAAAAGCTATATGTAAAGCTGGGCGATAAGGTAAAAGCTGGCGATATGATAGCGGAGATCGACTCTGCAACTCAGCAAAATAACGTAGATACTAAAAGGGCTCAGCTTGGAATCTATGAAGCGAAGTTAAATAGCGCAAAGGTAGCTCTTGAGATCTCAGAGAGTAAATTTAACCGAGAAAAAGAGCTTTTTAGCAAAAACGCAACCTCAAAAGAAGAGTTTGAAAGCGCTAAAAACTCTCTTGCCGTTACAAAGGCAAACGTAAAAGAGATAGAAGCGCAGATAGCTCAGACTAAAATTTCTCTAAACACCGCTCAGATCGATCTGGGATACACTAAAATAGTTGCACCAAAAGAGGGCACTATCGTATCGGTTCAGGTTGAAGAGGGTCAAACCGTAAATTCAAACCAGACGACGCCGACCATCGTAAATATAGCGGATCTAACGAAGCTAAAACTAAAAATGGAGATAGCAGAGGGCGACATCACAAAGGTAAAGGTTGGCTCAAAAGTTGAGTACTCTATCCTTTCAGAGCCAAATAAGAAATTTTATACCGAAATTAGCTCCATTGACCCTGGGCTTACTACTCTAAGCAACGGCAAATACAGTCAAAAAACATCATCAGGAAGCTCTAATTCAAGCTCTTCGGCAATTTATTATTACGCCAACGCTCTTATAGATAATCAAGATGAAATTTTACGTATAGGAATGACAACCTTAAATGTCATCATACTTAAAAGCGTAAAAGATGCGATCATAGTGCCAAATACGGCTATCAAAAAGCAAGATTCAAGGGTGGTGATAGAGGTGCTAAAAGATGACGGCTTAATAGAGACAAGAGAGGTTAAGGTGGGGCTTAGCGATAGTATAAAATCTCAAATAATAAGCGGTATAGAAGATGGCGAAAGAGTTATTACCTCAAGGAGTTCGGCCGATCAAATAAACAAGATGATAGAGCGCGAAAATAAAAGAATAAGAGGCAGGTAAAATTTGAGTTCATTAATAGAGCTTAAAAATTTAAGCAAGAAATTTAAGCTTGGTGAAAATAGTTTCGATGCTCTTAAAAATATAAATTTAAATATAAGAAAGGGCGAATTTATCGCTATTATCGGGCAGTCCGGTTCAGGCAAATCAACGCTTATGAATATCCTCGGCTGCCTTGACAGTCCGACAAGCGGAGAGTATCTTTTAAACGGGGACGATGTGGCTAAATTTGACTCGGATTCACTTGCTAATCTAAGACGTAATAAATTTGGCTTTATATTTCAAAGATATAATCTATTAGTAACTTTAAATGCGCTATCAAACGTATCACTGCCTAGCGCTTATGCGGGGCTTGAAAAAAAGGATAGAGAGGAAAGAGCGACTAAAATTTTAAGCGGATTAGGATTAGATGACAAGCTTGATTCGCTTCCAAATAAGCTAAGCGGTGGACAGCAACAGCGCGTAAGTATCGCAAGAGCGCTTATGAACGGAGGCGAGATAATCTTAGCCGATGAGCCCACAGGCGCGCTTGATAGTGCAAGCGGGCTAATGGTGATGGAAATTTTAACAAATTTACATAAGGAGGGACACACCATAATCATCGTAACTCACGATGCAAACATCGCGGCCTACGCAAATCGTATCATAGAGATAAAAGACGGTGAAATTTTAAAAGACATAGCAAAAAAAGATGAAATTTTCCCCTCTAAAACCACTAAGCTCAAACAAAAAAATGCCATAAGCTTTTACAAAGATCAGTTTATAGAGAGTTTTAAGATGTCGTTAAATTCGATATTTAGCCATAAGCTAAGATCTGTCTTAACCATGCTTGGCATCATCATCGGCATAGCTTCGGTTATCTGCGTAGTAGCTCTGGGTAAGGGCTCTCAGCAGCAAATTTTATCAGACATCAGAGGTATCGGCACAAATACCATAGATATATATCCCGGCAAGGGTTTTAGCGATCTTAGAGGCATAGTAAAGACTCTAACCATATCAGATACGGTAATGTTATCTCGCCAAGACTATCTTGATAGTGTTACTCCAAATACAACTGCAAGCGGTATGTTGACATATAGAAATAAATCCGCGTCAGCTAGCATGAGAGGAGGAGGTGCTCAAAGTCTTGATGTCTTGGGGCATAAATTTGAAAAAGGCAGATCGTTTAATGAAGATGAGGTAAAAAACTCCGCTTCAGTGTTAGTTATAGATCAAAATACAAAATATGAATTTTTTCAAGGAATCGATCCGATAGGAGAAACTATACTTTTTAATAAACGTCCGTTTCGTATAATAGGAGTTTTGAAATATAGTAGTAATATAGGCGACTCAAGCACGCTTAGAATTTACACTCCATACACGACTGTTATAAACAAGATAACCGGCGATAGGTTTATAAACTCCATAACAGTCAAAGTAAAAGATGAGGTGAATGCTCAGGTCGCCGAGCGAAGTCTGACTGAGGTTTTGGCTGCAAAAAGAGGAAAGAAGGACTTTTTTACAAGAAATTCGGACACCGTAAAAAAGACTATAGAGAGTACGACTAGAACAATGACGCTTCTGATATCTTGCATAGCTTTTATATCGCTTCTGGTAGGCGGAATAGGGGTTATGAATATAATGCTTGTTTCAGTAACCGAGAGAACAAGGGAGATAGGAATAAGAATGGCTATAGGCGCAAGGCAAGGAGATATCTTACAGCAGTTTTTAATAGAGGCGGTGATGCTGTGCGTGATCGGAGGAATAGTCGGTATAGCGGCGTCTTTTGGGATAGGGTATGTATTTAATAAATTTTCACCACAAGTTCATATGATATTTTCTAATCTCTCTATCGCAGTCGCTCTATGTACCTCTACTTTTATCGGTATAGTATTTGGCTATATGCCGGCAAGAAGCGCGTCAAAACTAAATCCTATCGAAGCTCTTTCAAGGGAATAAGATGAAGAAAATTTTGGTATTTGTGTTTGTGGTTTTGTTTAGCGGATGCGCGGTAAAAAGCATAAATGAAGACTATAGTAAGCTTATTTTGGATGAAAATTTAAGCCGAAATTTTGAATTTGAGCAAGAGTGGTGGAGGGGGTATGATAGAGCTTATCTGAACGAACTTATTGAGCTTGCGTTAAAAAACAACACAAATTTGCTAAAAGCAGCGATAAATATAAATAAAGCTTTGGCTCAAGCAGGCGTTGTAAGTGCAAATTTGATCCCAAATTTTAGTGCAAATTTTACGGCTGATGTAAGTAAAAATTTAGAAGGCGGTAAGCCGAGCAAAAGCTATAAAAGCGGCGTTTCTCTAAACTATGAAATCGATCTTTGGCAAAAGCTTGCAAACTCACGTGACGCTGCTCTTTGGGAGGCAAATGCGACGAAATTTGACGCCGAGGCTGCAAGGCTTGCTTTGATAAATAGCGTTGTTGATAGCTATTTTGAGATCATATATTTAAACGAAAGCCTTGAGCTTTATGATGCCACGCTTAAAAACTACCGCGAACTTGAAGCGATAGCTAGGGCTAAATTTGAGCTTGGTAAAGGCGAAGAACTATCTTTAAAGCAGATTCAAAGCTCACTTTTAAACGCTCAAAACAAAGTCTTAAACGCTCAAAAAAATCTAAATTTAGCCAAGCAGACTTTAAGGATATTGCTTGCCGAAAGCCCTGAATTTGAGTTTAAATTTGCCAAAATTTCGCTTAAAAATATAAAATTTCTAGGTGTAAATTTAGATGTGCCACTTTACGCTATCGCAAATCGCCCCGATATAAAAGCGGCCATAGCTCGCATAGAGGAGAGCTTGCTAAATGTAAAAGTTAGCCAAAAAAACTTTTATCCAAGCGTTAGCATTGCAGCTAGCCTTAGCGGAAGCGGCGATCGGACAAGTGAAGCATTTTCGCTTAAATTTTTAGGCGGAAATTTAAACCTAAATTTGCCGTTTTTAAACTACTCTCGCCTTAAAAATAGCCTAAAAATTTCAGAGGCGAATTTTGAACTAGCTAAGATAAACTACTTTGAAACTTTGATAAAGTCCTTAAACGAGCTTGATACGGCGTATAAAAATTTAAAAAACGATGAGCTGCTTTTGAAAAATTACGAAAAGCAAGCCATAAATTTTAAAGAGATAAGCGAAATTTATAGGCTTAAATTTGATGCGGGCAAGGGCGAGCTAAAGGACTACTTGCAAGCTAGAAATAGCGAACTGGACGCTCGCTCTAACCTCATCTTACAGCGATATAAACTGCTGCAAGATGAGATAAATATATATAAGGCTATGGCGGGCAGGGTTAAATAAAACTGTAGAAATTTATAAGTCATTTTATATTTATTATGTTATGATTTAAACTATATATTTTTATTTAAAAAGGAATAGGTATGGCTTTAACTAAAACTCAGGTCTCATCTCTTTACGTTAGTCTTTTTGGTAGAACAAGTGAAGGTGGCGGTAATCAATATTGGGTTAATATGTCAAATATTGAAAATTTAAGTGTGTCAGCTATAGCCGATAGAATGCTTGATACTCCGGTAGTAAAACAATATTTTCGAGATAATTTAAACGATAATTTCAAATTTATAAATTTTATATATGAAAATACTCTTAATAAATCAGCTTATGAGGGAAGAGGCAAAGAGGTTGATAAGGCAGGAGTAGAGTATTGAACTAGGCTTCTTGAAACTAAGACAAAAGGTGAGGTTGTTAATGCAATGATACAATCCGTTTATGATCCCAAATACGAAACTCTTGATGCTGCTAGATTGTTTAAAAACAAAGTTATACTATCCGATCTTACTTCAGATGCTATAAAAGATGCTAACATTAATAATCTTCAGCCATTTATAGACGCTATAAATAGTGTTAACCCCAATTCTACTTTAAGCGATATCCAGAAAATAGTTAATGATACTCAAGATAAGATTGGCAACTTTACTGCACCAATTGTAAATACAAACAGCTGGTATTGGGAGGGGGACAAGCTTGTTGTAGGTAAAGATGCAGTGGGAATGATTACAATAGACAAAATACCAAGAAGCATTAAGGTTGAGGAATTGGATTTGATATCAACCACTATGGATGCTTCTTTTTTTACGGAGAGTATGTTGTTAAATAATATTATTGACAACTATAGAGATTGGACTGGGTCTCTATTTTGGTTTGAAAAAGGGGTAGTAACTCAATATAGAATTAATGACACAAGGTATTTGGCTATAGAAAAAGATGGATTAACTAAGTTTGCTGATAATAATAAATATCACTCTCCGACACACGATCTTATGATAAAAATTATTGATATGCCAAAAGATATGGACGGTTATTTTTCGTATCATTCCGAAGAAAAAGGAGAAATAGCTCTATCTCCAAATACTTTAATTCCGCTTAGACCAGACATATCAAGAAACCCAAATACCGTTGATAAGAGCGTAGAAACAAAAGGATATCATTGGGATGTTGATGTTTTAGTTGTAGACAAAAATACTACTGGTTTAATTAGTATAGACAAGATACCAAATGCTATCAAATTAGAAGGAGTTATGTTGAGTGCCATAGTTGTTCCTTACGATGTATATGATAGTAAATTAGAATTTTTTAATAATGCTTTTGAAAATAATGGGTATAAAGTTAAATCAGTCTGGGGGAAAGGTCAAATTTATGAAGCACAAGTAGAAAATAGTAGGTATGTTTATATTGATAAAGACGGTTTTTCTACTAGAGGAATTGGTTTTAATTCATATTCTCCGCAAAATGATTTGATGATAGAAATTGTAGGTATGCCTATGTCAAAAATGCATTATAAAGAAGGCTATGGAGATGATTTAAGTGAAGTTGTTTTAGTGTAGATAGGATTAAGCATTAAGACAAGTAAATATATAAATAAAATATATTTACTTGTATCTTGTTTTTTATCTTTTTTGATAAAAATTCATCTTAAATTCGCTAAATTTGCCCTGCATGATCGCCTCTCTCACCTGTTTCATCAAATTTAGATAGTAGTGCAGGTTGTGAAGGCTAGCTAGGCGGAAAAATGTAAGTTCGCGCGCTTTATATAGGTGATTTAAGTAGCCACGCGAGTAGTTGCGACATGTGTAGCACGAGCACTCGTGGTCTATGGGCGCGTTGTCTTTTATAAATTTGGCCGATTTTATATTTATCTTGCCAAAGCTTGTAAACAAAGTGCCGTTTCGCGCATTTCTAGTAGGCATCACGCAGTCAAACATATCAACTCCGCGCTCCACGTTTTCTACCAGATCCTCAGGCGTTCCAACTCCCATGAGATAGCGCGGGCGGTTTGCGTCGATATATGGTATCACGCCTTCAACCGTATCATACATCTCCTCGTTGCTCTCTCCTACGCTTAAGCCACCTATGGCAAGTCCGTCAAAGTCCATGTCACACAGCGCTTCGGCGCAAAATTTACGCGCTTCGTAGTCGGTTCCACCTTGAATGATGCCAAATATATTTTGCGTTAAGCCTATGCCTTTTTGCTGGTTTGCTCTGTGGTAATCAATAGCTTCCTTAGCCCAATTTATCGTGCGTCTTATGCTAAGCTGGGCCCGCTTAGGCTCGGCAGGCAGGGCGATAAGATCATCAAGTATCATCATGATATCCGAATTTAGATCATACTGTGTATCAAGCACGCTTTTTGGCGTAAAATAGTGCAGGCTTCCATCTATATGGCTTTTAAATTTTATCCCGCCATCGTCGTTTTTGGTGTTTGACCTTAGAGAAAAGGCTTGAAATCCGCCGCTATCTGTCAAAAATGAGTGGTTAAATTTGCTAAATCCGTGCAAGCCTCCAAGCTCCTTTACTATCTTTGAGCCAGGTCTTAAATATAGATGGTAGGTGTTCCCTAAAATGATCTTAGCATCTAAAATTTCCGTCATATCGATAGCATCAAGGCTCTTAACTGCACCAACGGTGCCAACAGGCATGAAAACCGGAGTAGTGATAGTGCTATGGGCTGTCGTAATGGTGCAGGCTCTGGCATTGCCGTCTGTTTTATCTATGCTAAAAGTCATTTCGCTATAATATCCCTTTAAATTTGGAGTCGTTATGAAAAATATTTTGGTAATTGCAGATGGAATTGTAGCGAAACATTTCTTAGAAAGATTGTTTGTGGCTAAAAATAGTTCGCATCACTACACCGTTATAACCTATAAAGACGATATTGTACCTACAAATTTAAGCTTGGAAAATTTCTCTTTTTATCGGTTTGATCCTACTAGTTTTGAGAGATTAAAGGGTGTCGTAAATAGCTATTTTAGCCAGTTTATGGTGGTCGTAAATGATAGCTTTGATGCTGTAAATGTATATAAAAATTTAAGGCAAATCAGCAAGAAAACAGATATTTTACTTATGGATATCTGGGGGCTTGAAGATAAAATCATAGCTGAAGATAAGCATTTAACGATTCTTGATGAGAGAGACGTGATGACGGTTAGACTTATAGAGTCGCTTCCTGATATGCCTGTGGTAGCTGATAATATAGGACTTGGAAGAGGCGAGATAATGGAGGTCAAAGTACCAGTAGGAAGCTCCTATATGTATCGTCACGTGGCTTCCATACCTCAAAAAAAGTGGCGTATAGCGATGATTTACCGAGGATCAAATTTTATGATCGCCACTCCATCGTCTATGATATTGCCAAATGATACATTATTAATTGTAGGCGAGCCAAGCGTTCTTTTAAGCGTTTTTAGAAGTATCAAAAAAGAGACGGGGCAGTTTCCAAGCCCATTTGGATCAAATTTATACGCTCTAATAGATATGAAAAACATGAGCGAAGATGAATGCAGAAAACTTGTCGCAAGAAGTATTAAATTTAATAAACGACTCAACAATAAGCGACTTTATATCAAGGTCATAAACTCTATGATAAATGAGGTTTATGAAACCCTAAGAACCATGAATAGCGAGTCTATAGTGGTTGATTTTAACTACTTTACAAGCAGCTGTGAGATTATAAGAGAAGATGTGGTAAAACACGATATAGGCATGGTGATAACCACAAATAGTTTTTTTGAGGCTCACAAAAAGCTATTTTTTGATATCAAAAGACCTATTATGACCATAGGCAAAAATAAGATAGAGGATATCTCAAAAGGTGTTGTTTTAAGTGGCGGAGAGGATATAGAGAGTCAGTCGGCGGCCATACTTGATTGTTGCTCTCAGCTTGATATACCAATCTCTTTATATCATTTTACTATGGGCAAGGCTAAAGATTCAAGCCTTTCAGAGCATTTTGACAACCTTTCTAAAATTTTTGGCAGAAAGGTGGAGATTATAGAGGATAGCGAAAAAAATCCGATATTAAAGCTAAAGAGTGAGGAAAATTTGTTGCAATTTATGTTATTTACTAAGAAAATGAGCAGAAAAGATCCTTTGGCGTCTATTTCAAATGACATGAATAGGCTTTATATGAGACTTAACAGTAATTATCAGATTTTTATACCAACAACTTAGTAAATTTGGATAGAATAAAATATATAAATATAGGGGATACTTTGCAAATCGATATAAATTTAAAAGATATATCAAGAAACTATAAGGTCTATATAGATGAGCTTAAAAAGCTCAAATTTGATACGAAAGTAGCTATCGTTACTAATTCTAAAGTGAGTGGGTTACATCTTGATAGTCTGCTTGCTGTTTTAAAATGTAAAGAGAAATTTATCATTACTCTGCCTGACGGTGAAGAGTATAAAAATTTAAAGAGCATAGAAGAGATATTAGAACAGCTTTTTGTAAGCAGGCTTGATAGAGGCAGTGTGATAATAGCTCTTGGCGGTGGAGTCATAAGCGATATGGCCGGATTTGCAGCGAGTATCTATCAAAGAGGCATTAAATTTATAAATATCCCTACCACGCTTCTAGCTCAGGTCGATGCGAGTGTGGGCGGAAAAACCGGTGTAAATAATAAATTTGGCAAAAATTTAATAGGCTCTTTTTATCAGCCAGTTGCTGTATATTGCGAGACAAAATTTCTAAAAACTCTTGCTAAAAGAGAATTCGCAGCAGGTGTTGCAGAGGCTATAAAAATGGCTGTTATGTTTGATAAAGATATGTTTGATTGGCTTGAAAAAACTGATTTGAGCGATAATGAAAATTTACAAAATTTGATCTTTAAAAGCGTATCTTTAAAAGCAAAAGCCATTGAAAAAGATGAGACCGAAAAAGGCATTAGGGCTGTGCTAAATTATGGTCATACCTTTGCTCACGTTATAGAAAATGAAACCGGATATAAGAGATTTTTACACGGAGAGGCTGTGGCTATAGGTATGAATATGGCTAATTCATTGGCGGTTAAATTAGGGTTTTTAACTTATTTAGATAGAGATAGGATTAAAAATTTGCTAGTTAAATTTAATCTACCTGTAGAATATAAAATTGCAGATTTAGATGTCTTTTATGATGCGTTTTTCTTAGATAAAAAGAGCGAAAATTCAAAGATTAAATTTATTTTACCAAATGGTATAGGTGAATATGAGATAAGGCAAGATATCTCAAAAGATATTGTAATGCAAGTTTTAAGCGAGTTTAAATGAAAAAAATATTCGTTTTTTTATTGTTTTTTGTCTTTTCTTTCGGTAATAGTGAAGTAATAATAGCCGAATCAAACGCTACTACCGCTATTAAAGATACAGCCTTGCTTGATCTTAGGAGTAAACTTATACCTATCAACGAAAAGCTTGCAGGAAATATTTGGATTACAAGGTATTCAAACTATAAAACATTTCAAAATTTAACATATGAGCTTAAAACTATAGAGGGTATGCTTAAAAAGCAGAGCAAATCTAGTAGCAAAAGCACGATTGAGCTACAAAAAAAGCAAAACACTATCAAAGAACAGCTTGAACTTTTAAAAGAATTTGAAAAAGCACCTTTTTCTAGCATGATAACAGCTCCTGAAATAGATAGTATGCAAAAGATCACAAACCCAATAGCTGTAATTTCTGGCTTTTCATATATTAAGCAGCTTAGAAGCACTAAAGATGAATATAAGATACGTCTTGAGGGACTTGATAGAATCATAGACGAGCTTAATAAAAAAGAGGAAATTTTATCTGAAATTGTAAGGCTTAGCGAAGATGAGACATATAAAAATGAATTGATTGATATTAGACAAGAAATTATTGAGTTTAAAGCGGCTGAAGATATTGCTCAGACTACATACAGTGTCTATGAAAAAAGGGTTATAGAGGCTATAAGTAGAGTAACCGAGGATATCAAGGCTCAGATGAAAAAGGCTATGAATATAGGGATTTTCATCCTTGTTGTTATAGCTTTGTCATTTTTGTTTAAATTTATTATCAAAAAGACAATTACAGACAACGAGAGACTATATACGGCAAATAAATTTATAAATTTAGTAAATATAACTCTTATAATTTTGATTTTACTATTTGCCTATATTGAAAACGTTACATATATAGTCACTGTGCTTGGTTTTGCCTCAGCTGGTATTGCTATCGCGATGAAAGATATGTTTATGAGTATGCTTGGCTGGACGGTTATCGTATTTGGCGGAAGTTTTCATGTGGGAGATAGGATAAAGGTTAGAAAGGACGGAGAAAATTTCGTGGGCGACATTATAGACATATCTCTGCTTAGAATGACTATCTATGAGGATGTTACCTTTAATACCTATCAGTTTAACCGCAGAGCTGGACGTATTATCTTTATACCAAATAACTATATTTTTACTGATCTTATAGCAAATTTTTCTCATCAAGGTATGAAAACCGTATGGGATGGTATAGATATCACTCTTAGTTTTGAATCAAATCATAAAAAAGCTGTCTATATAATCAAAAATATAGTTAGAAAGTACTCTAAAGGCTATACAGACATAGCCAAAAAGCAGATGAGTAAGCTAAGAAATCAATACAGTATCAAAAATCCAAACGTAGAGCCTAGAATTTTCTCATTTATAGAGCCCCATGGAGTTAAAATTTCGGCTTGGTATATGACAAATTCTTTTGCTCCCATGGCGTTAAGAAGCACTATTAGCTCAGAGATTATAGAGAGCTTGATAAAAGAGGATGATATAGTGATCGCATATCCTACCCAGACTCTTTATATGGATAAAAGAAGAAAGGCGAGCGACCCAAAACCTATAGAAAACAATGAAGAAATAATGTAATGCAGGTAAGAGAGAAGATATACTTTAAAACCTTTGGATGTCGCACAAATATATACGATACCGAGCTTATGAAGAGCTATGTAAAGGACTATGAGATCACAAATGATGAAAATGAAGCCGATATCGTAGTGATAAACTCTTGCACTGTCACAAATAGCGCAGATAGCGGCACTAGAAGCTATATAAATAGTGTTAAAAAACGCGGCGCAAAGGTGATACTCACAGGATGTGGAGCGGTTAGTAAGGGTAGAGAGCTCTTTGATAAAAGCTCTGTTTTTGGCGTTATAGGCGCAAGTAAAAAAGAAGATATAAATTCGCTTTTAAAGGCTCAAAATCCATTTTTTGAGCTTGGAAATTTAGAAAGTATAGATAAAAATATAGTTACAAACTACGAAAATCACACGAAGGCTTTTATAAAGATTCAAGAAGGATGTGATTTTGTTTGTAGTTACTGTATCATCCCTTCGGTGCGTGGCAAAGCAAGGAGTATGAATGAGGAAAGTATCTTAAATGAGGCCAAAATTTTAGCCTCTAACGGCTATAACGAGCTTGTATTAACTGGCACAAATATCGGCAGCTACGGCAAAGATACAAACTCATCTCTTGGAAAGCTGCTTGCAAGGCTTGGGCAAATAAACGGTATAAAAAGGATTAGGCTTGGAAGTATTGAGCCAAGTCAGATAGATGATAGCTTTAGAGAAATTTTAAAAGAGAGTTGGCTAGAAAGACACCTTCATATAGCGCTTCAGCATACTAGCGAGGCTATGCTTAAGATAATGAGACGCAGAAATAGGGCACTTAAAGATATCGAGCTATTTTTAGAGCTAGCAGAACTCGGCTTTGCTCTTGGAACCGATTTTATTGTGGGTCATCCTGGAGAGAGTGAGCAAATTTGGGCTGAGACACTGGAAAACTTCAAGAAATTCCCACTTACTCACCTACACTGTTTTGCCTATTCACCCAGAGATAATACCCATTCAGCGACTATGAAAGTCGATGTAAGCGGAGATATTGCAAAAAATAGAATGAAAATATTAAAAGATATAGTTTTGCAAAACAATATAAAATTTAGACAAGAGAATAGTGTTGCTCTTAGTGTATTGGTAGAACAAAAAAATGGCGAATTTTACGAGGGATTTGATCAGTTTTACAATAAAGTAAAGATAAAAACGAATAGGGATATTATCAAGGAGTGGGTGATAGTGGACAGATATGATATAAATGATGAGGCAAATTATGCAAAAATTTAAATTTAATAAGAAAAATATTATCGCTATTTCGGTACTACTTTTAGTATGCTTGATGTCTATAGTGGCATTTAAAAATCAGCCAAAAAATATTATGTATGATAGTTACGAAAAGCTACTTGATGGTAATCTGATATCTGAAGCTACTATAGTGCAAAATGAAATTTTGATCACGACAAAAGGCGGGCATAAATACACTATCGTAAAAGATGGGATAGATATGAGCAAGCTGGTTCAAAAAGTACCCGTAAATGTGAAAAAAGAGCATCCTATAATAGAAGAAATTTTAGCTGTAATATTTCTTATAGCGATTGGATACGGTGTTTTATTTGTTTACGGAAGATACAAGCTAAAGAAAAAATCGGAAAACACAAGCGATGAGAAAATGGGAGTGTATGAGATTGAAAATATATTTACAAGCTCGGTTGTGCCGGCTATATCAAATGTAAGCTTTAGCGATGTGGCAGGCATAAAAGATGTGAAATTCGAACTTAGCGAGATAGTGGACTTCTTAAAAAATCCTGCCAAATACAGAAAATTTGGTATCAAAATGCCAAAAGGCGTTCTTATGATAGGACCTCCTGGAGTTGGTAAAACTCTGGTGGCAAAGGCTGTAGCAGGAGAGGCGAACGTACCATTTTTTTACCAAAGCGGAGCTGCATTTGTGCAAATTTACGTAGGAATGGGCGCAAAGAGAGTTAGGGAGCTGTTTTTAAAAGCTAAGGCTTACGCACCGTCGATAATCTTCATCGACGAGATAGACGCGGTCGGCAAAGTGCGCGGCGGAAGTAGAAACGATGAGCGTGAAGCCACGCTAAATCAGCTTTTAACCGAGATGGACGGCTTTGAAGATAACTCTGGCGTCATAGTGATAGCCGCTACAAACAGGATCGAGATGATAGATGAGGCATTGCTTCGCTCAGGTAGGTTTGATAGGAGAATTTATCTATCGATGCCTGATTTTTCAGACAGGGTCGAAATTTTAAAATCATATCTTAAAGATAAAAGCTCTAGCGTATCGCCTGAAGATATAGCTAAGATAAGTGTAGGTTTTTCCGGGGCCGCGCTTGCTACTTTAGTAAATGAAGCTGCTATAAACGCACTTAGAAATAACAAAGGCACGATAGATATGAGCGACTTTGAAAACGTGCTAAATAAAGTCTTGCTTGGCAAAAAGCGCGTGCTTAGCTATAACGACGAAGAGAAAAAAATTCAAGCCCTTTATCAAAGTGCAAAGGCACTAAGTGCGTATTGGTTCGGGGTTGAGTTTGAAAAAATTTCGCTTGTTGAAGATCACTTTAGAGCCACTGAACGCGAGATAGAGTCCAAGACTCAAATGCTTTCTCGCATAAAGGTATGTCTAGCCGGTATGAGCGCTCTAAAAGAGAGTAGGGATGACATCTTTTCAAACGCACACAGCGATATAGCAAAGGCAAAAGAGATCGCTCAAAATATGGTTTTTGAGTATGGTATGGGCAAAACTTTAGTACCAAATCCTGCCGATGTGGAGGCTATACTTCAAGAAGCGTATAGCGAGATATCGGAGTTCTTGCGAGGGATGAAGGCGCAAACGGAAAAAATTTGCGAATACATCATAGCAAACGAGAGTATAGATAAGACAGCGATAAAGATAATAATACAAAGCTCTTATGAATAATTTGCAATAATATGCTAAAATCGCACATATTTTAACAATGGAGTAAAATTTATGAAGATAAAAATAGGAATTTTAACGCTTTCAGATAGAGCAAGCGAAGGTACTTACGAGGATCAATCAGGACCTGCGATAAAAGCGGTGCTTGATGAGTGGATAACAAGTGAGCGCGAGTATATATACGAAGTAATCCCTGATGAGTTTGAACTTATAAAAAAGCGACTTATAAATATGGTTGATAATCTAGGATGTAATCTGGTTTTAACCACCGGAGGAACGGGGCCTGCGGTTAGAGATGTGACTCCTGAAGCAACTGAAGCGGTATGCGAAAAGATGATGCCCGGCTTTGGTGAGCTAATGCGAGCGGCAAGCTTGAAATTTGTTCCTACGGCTATACTGTCACGCCAAACAGCAGGCATTAGAGGACGCGCCTTAATAGTAAATTTACCTGGGCAACCAAAGGCCATAAGAGAGTGCTTGGAGCCGATATTTCCTTCGATACCTTACTGCATCGATCTTATCGAAGGTGCTTATATAGAGACTGATGAAAATGTGATGAAGGTCTTTAGACCAAAGCAAAAGAAGATTTCTTAACTAATCAAAAGGAGAGTTTCAACTCTCTCCTTGATCTATTTTTTTGATTTTTTTATGTAAATATAAATTGCCGTTATGGCAGCTACTGCAACAAGCATTGCTAAGACTATATTTTTAAATAGCTCTTTATCGTAATCAGTTCCTAGATAATACCCCACAGCAAGCAAGATCTCCACCCAAATTCCTGCACCAAGTGTAGTATAAAGGCTAAATTTAAAAAGATTCATTTTAGCTAGACCTGCCGGAAGGCTTATATATTGACGAATTCCAGGGATTAGACGGCAGTTAAATGTAGAAATTTCGCCGTGTTTATTAAAGAAATTTTCAAATTTTTGCATTTTTTCTTCTGTCATTCGCACGTATTTACCGTATTTTAGAATGAGATCTCTTCCGAAAAAGTAGCATAAATAGTAGTTAAACACCGCACCTGCCAAAGAGCCGCCTGTGCCTGCTAAAAAAGCTAGGATTAGATTCATCTCGCCTTTGCTTGCAAGATATCCTGCTGGTATCATAACTATTTCGCTTGGAAATGGGAAAAAAGAGCTTTCTAAAAACATCATGCAAAATATGCCGACATATCCCCATTGCCCGACAGTTTCAACGATGAAATTTGTAACTTCACTGAGCAAATTTAGCCTTTGTAGTAAAATTTGGATAAAAGCCTAAACAATGCGTTTAGGCTTTGGATTGCATTATTAAAATGCAGGAAGAATAGCGCCTTCGTATTTGCTCTCTATAAATTTTTTAACTTCAGCTGAATTTATAGCTTTGTCTAAGGCTTTTATTTTAGGACTGTTTTCATTGCCTACTTTTACAACCACGTAGTTCGTATAAGGGCTATCTTTGCTCTCAAGCGCAAGCGCATCTTTTGACGGATTTAGCTTCGCGTTTAAAGCGTAGTTTGTATTGATAACCGCGATAGTTACGTCACTTAGTGTTCTTGGAATTTGCGCTGCTTCGATCTCGCTAAATTTTAAATTTTTAGGATTTTCTACGATATCAAGCGGAGTTTTTAGAGGATTATCGTTTAGTTTGATAAGTCCTGCGCTTGCAAGCACGTCTAGTGCGCGGCTTTCGTTTGTAGGATCATTTGGTATCGCTACAGTGTCGCCGTTTTTTAGTTCGCTTAGATCTTTTATCTTAGCCGAATAAACTCCCATTGGCTCAAGGTGAACGCCTACAGTTTTAACCAGATGAGTACCTTTGTTTTTGTTAAATTCGTTTAGATATGGCAAGTGTTGAAAGAAATTTGCGTCAAGATCGCCGTCTTCAGTTGCTAAATTTGGTATCGTATAGTCGTTAAACTCTTTTATTTCAAGCTTAAAGCCTTCTTTTTCAAGTAGAGGTTTAGCAACTTCAAGAATTTCTGCGTGAGGAACGGGCGTAGCTCCAACTATGATTGTTTTGGCTTTATCGGCTGAGCTTAAAGTTACTGCAAGTAGTGCACCAAGTAGAATTTTAGAAAATTTCATTTTTTATCCTTTAAATTTTAAATACAGCTAATTCATTTAAAAGGATAGTATAGGCGAGAAGCTTATTAAATTTCTTTTTAAATGTTTAGCTTGAACTAAGCACTTAAAAAGAAATTTGTGCTTAGCGTTAGTCTTTCGACGACTTAAATTTTACACAACGACACATTTCGCACATATCTGATTTCATTTCAATCCTTTCTTTTAAAATAATTTTGAGATTGTAGATAAAAAATATTTAAAAAAAAATAAAAGTAGCACAAAATGCTACTTTTTTGTTATTTTGTATAGTAAATTTCCGATTGACTGGAAAATTTGAACCATTATGATCAAGATAACTACCGTATAAATCATGATATCAGGTCTAAAGCGCTGATATCCGTAGTTGATCGCAACCGCTCCAAGACCGCCTCCACCGACCGCTCCTGCCATCGCTGAGAAGCCAACAATAACTATCAAAGTAAGAGTTATGGCTGATATTATGCCGGGAAGTGCCTCAACGAACATTATCTTAAATATAATCTGCGAATTTGACGCGCCAAAGCTTTTTGCGGCTTCGATTATGCCTTTATCAACCTCTTTTAACGCGCTTTCGATGAGCCTAGCGATAAAAGGTGCCGCGCCTATCGTAAGAGGCACGATGGCTGCCGTTGTGCCGATACTTGTGCCCACTATCATCTTAGTAAACGGGAAAAGTACGATGATGAGTATGATAAACGGAAAGCTTCTTAATGTGTTTACGATTATATCAAGCACTAGATACAGCT
The DNA here is from genome assembly GCF_012978835.1 of Campylobacter sp. RM16190. Classification (NCBI taxonomy): domain Bacteria; kingdom Pseudomonadati; phylum Campylobacterota; class Epsilonproteobacteria; order Campylobacterales; family Campylobacteraceae; genus Campylobacter; species Campylobacter sp. RM16190. The sequence continues at coordinate 40,795 of NZ_LIWS01000007.1, forward strand.
TTTTGTTTGGTTTAAGTCCGTCTTTATCGCTAAGCACTAAAAGTACCGCGGGGATAAGCCCAAGTGCGAATGCAAGCAGCGTGGAAACCAAGCTCATATAAAGCGTCTCGTTGATCGCAGGAAGTAAAATTCGCTCAAAAACATCGGGAAATTTAGAAAAATCTATCCCAAACATCACGCTACCTCCCATAAAACGCCGCTTTGTTTGACGTACTCTATCACTTTTGCTTCATCTTCTTTTTCTACGTTTATCACGAGTGAGCCAAGGACGTTTTCGTTTAGCTTTTCAAGCTTGCCCCAGACGATGTTAAAATCGATATTTAGAGTTCTTGCCATGTGTGTGATAATGCTTTTTTGCGCTACCTCTTTTGGAAAAAACAGACGGATATTAACTCCGCTTTGAGGCAGAATTTCAACTTCGCCTAAAAACTCTTTCATCTTTTCATCTGGTTTTAAAAATAGCTCTTCGATACTGCCTGAGCCTATGATTTTGCCGTGTTCTAGCAGGATCGCTCTATGTGCGGTTGATTTTACGACTTCCATCTCGTGAGTGACGATAACTATGCTTATTTTTAGCTCGCGATTGATCTTTTTTAAGAGCTCTAAGATAGAATTTGTAGTGTTTGGATCAAGAGCCGATGTAGCCTCATCGCTTAGTAAAATTTTAGGATTTAAAGCAAGCGCTCTTGCTATGGCTACGCGCTGCTTTTGACCGCCACTTAGTTCGCTTGGATAGCTTTTTGCTTTGTTGCTTAGCCCTACAAGTTCAAGCAGCTCGCTTACTCTTTTTTGAATTTTGCTTTTTGGATATTTCCAAAATTCAAGCGGAGTTGCGACATTATCAAATACGTTTTTTCTAGCCATCAGAGCAAAATGCTGAAATATCATACCGACATCTTTTCTAAAGTGTCTAAGTTCGTTTGCGCTGATATCTTTTATCTCTTTGCCATATACTTTAACAGAGCCGCTTTGATAACTCTCAAGTCCGTTTATGCAACGAAGCAGGGTGGATTTACCCGCTCCGCTATGTCCGACAAGTGCGAAAATTTCGCTCTCATTTACCGTAAAACTAACATCATCTATAACTCTTGTGTCGCCATAGTATTTGATTAAATTTGAAATTTCTATCATTAGGTTTACGTGCCTTATTATTTAAATAGAAAATAATAAATTACATAAAACCAACTAAGAAATCCATGTATAATCGCCCATAAAATGCTTTTGTTCGCACCCCATGACAAGGCGACCGCAACGACAGTTCCTAATGTAAATCCACCAAATCCTAAACCCTTCATTCTTATCCTTTAAGTTATTTACTAAATTTTTTAAGCTCAGCTTCTACTTTTTCAAACTGCTCTTTTGCGCTTGTAAGGCCGGCTTTGTTTGTCTCTATGACATCAGCAGGAGCATTTGCCACAAATTTTTCGTTATTAAGCATGTTTGAAAGCTTCATTATCTCTTTTTCAAGCTTGTTTTTCTGCGCGGTTAATCTACTTATCATCGCCGACATATCAACTCCTTCAAGCGAGATAAATACCTCTAAATTTTCGCTTACATCGCATACGGCATCATCTATCTTGCTGCTTACAAATTCGATTTGTTCGCATTTGGCAAGTAGGGCGATATACTCTTTTGCCTCGCTTAAATTTTCGCTTCTATTTAGCTTTACATAAGCCTTTGAAATTTTAGAATTTCCTAGGTCAATCGTAGCTTTTGCGCGTCTTATAGCTACTATCGCTTCGATTACGAGTGAAAAAATGCCTTCGATCTCTAAATTTTGCTCTTTTATCTCAGGATAGCGCGAAATCATTATAGAGCCTGAGTTTTCTAAATTTGTACCGCTTAGCTCGTGATATAGATATTCGCTTATAAACGGCATAAACGGACTTAGTAGCCTCATAGCCTCTTTAAATATGCTTCCAAGTTCTTTTACGCTACTTTTGTCAGCCTTGCTAAGCTCGATTCCCCAGTCGCAAAATTCATCCCAAAGGAATTTATAAAGCGCATTTGCAGCGTCATTAAAGCGGTAAGCATCAATATTTTCGCGCACCTGTTTAACGCACTCGCTAAAGCGGCTAGCCATATAAATTCCAAGCTTTGTTTTAAGCTCTATCTTATGAAGATCTTCAAATTTGCTCTCGTTTAACAGCAAGTATTTGCTGGCGTTATAAAGCTTATTGGTGAAATTTCTTACCAATTTCATCTTGTCGTCGCTTAGCTTTATATCTCGCCCTTGAACCGCAAGCAAGGCAAGCGTAAAGCGCAAGATGTCCGCACTATACTCCTCAATACTATCAAGCGGATCTATCACGTTTCCAAGGCTTTTGCTCATCTTTCTGCCTTGCTCGTCCTTAACTAAAGCATGCAGGTATATATCGCTAAAAGGAAGCTTACCTAGTGCATTTTGCCCCTGAAACATCATCCTTGCTACCCAGAAAAACAAGATATCAAAGCCTGTTATAAGAAGGTTATTTGGATAAAATTCAGCTAAATCATCTTCAAACCATTTGTCATCTTTAAGCTCATCACCGTTACCCCAACCAAGCGTGCTAAAAGGCCAAAGACCGCTAGAGAACCAAGTATCAAGCACGTCTGGATCTTGATGGAAATTTTTGCTTTTACACTTTCTACACTCTGTCGGTTCGCCCTCATCAGCCCACTCATGACCGCAATCATCGCAATAAAAAACGGGAATTTGATGTCCCCACCAAAGCTGGCGAGATATACACCAGTCGCGAAGTTCTCTCATCCAAGCGTTAAAGCTATTTATCCAGTGCGGAGGATAAAATTTAGCAAGACCGCTTGCCACATCCGCAATCGCCTGATCGGCTATCTCGCGTTTTACAAACCACTGCTTTGAGATATAAGGCTCTACGACATTTTTGCAGCGATAGCAGTAGCCTACTTGATTTTCGTAGTCTTCAATCTTTTCGATATTACCGATCCTTTCAAGCTCCGCTACGATGACATCTCTTGCTTCAAGGCGCTCAAGACCCTTAAAGTGTGCGCACTCTTCGTTTAGGATTCCAGCCTCGTCAAAGCATGTGATGAACTCCAAATTATGGCGCTTGCCGACTTCGTAGTCATTCATATCGTGAGCCGGAGTAACTTTAACAAGTCCTGTTCCAAACTCCATATCCACGTGCTCATCGGCAATTATCTCTATCTTGCGGTTTATGATAGGCAAGATTACTTTTTTACCTATCAAATGCTTATATCTTTCGTCGTTTGGATTGACCATTACGGCTGTATCGCCAAAGTAGGTTTCCGGACGAGTCGTAGCCACTACTACAAATTTGCTAGGCTCATCGGCAAAATAATACTTGATATGATAAAGCTTGCCTTTGTTGTCTTTGTGCTCGACTTCGATATCGCTAAGCGCTCCGTCGTGCGTGCACCAGTTTATCATGTAGTTTCCGCGAACTATCGTGCCGTTTTCATAAAGCTTTACAAAGGCTTTTTTGACGGCTTTTTTAAGCCCCTCATCCATGGTAAATCTTTGGCGACTCCAAGCAGGAGTTATCCCAAGACGGCGCATCTGATGAACTATCATGCCACCGCTTTTTTCCTTCCATTGCCATACGCGATTTACAAACTCTTCGCGTCCTATGCTCTCTTTTGTTATACCTTGAGCTAAAAGCTGCTTTTCAACGACGTTTTGAGTGGCGATTCCCGCATGATCAAGTCCCGGCTGCCAAAGCGTCTTGTAGCCGTCCATTCTTTTATATCTTGTCATTATGTCTTGAAGCGTAAAGGTAAGAGAGTGTCCTATGTGAAGCGAACCGGTTACATTTGGAGGAGGCATCATAATGCAAAATTTGCGACCTTCTTTTTGGATATCTTTGTTTGCGTCAATCTCGAAATATCCGCGCTCTTCCCAAATTTTATAAAATTTTTCTTCAACCTCTTTTGCGTTGTAAAAACTCACTTCAAATCCTTTTAGGTTTTATCAAAAATGCTCGATTTTATCAGAATTTTACTAATAGGGCGATTAAATTTATAAAAGTAGGCTGAAATTTAAGGATAATAAAAGCGGCTTTAATTAACAAAGCCGCTTTTTGTGAAGTTATTTTACAATGAACTCTTTTTGAGCTAAATCGTAATCGCTCATACTCTCATCGTACATATTTTCAGTTATGACCGCAGGAAGCATGCACTTGCCGCTCATCACAACTCTAAGCGGAGTGTAAAGGGTAAATGGCGTCTTATCCTTTTCGTTCACGTATCCTGAGCTAAGAGAATAGAATGTAAGCACTCTATCATCAGCTATCACGTTATGCTCCACATTTAGCGTATTTGTGGTTGCTTTGGTTCTTAAATTTGGAGCTATGTTTTCGTTTATGATCTCAAAGCAAGGGCTGATTTGCTCGTTTATAACTCCGTTTCTTATGTAATCATCGGTTTTGATCATAAGCTTAGAATATATCACGTCATTTAGCTTAAGGTTGTTGATATCTATCTCTTTGCCGTCTTTTCCGACAAATTTTCTCATGATATCAAGCCCTTTTTTATCAAATTTGTGATTTATTTCAAGCGGTTTATATGCCATACTTCTTACGCTTAGATATACAGATGATCCAGATTCGGGGATGACTGTAATTTCAGGTTTTTTAGGAGATATATCGATACTATTTAACCCGTTAAAAAGAATATCTTTGCCATCGTAGCTTATTTTAAATTTATTTCTAGATGAAGTATCTTTTATGTAGGTTCTTAAAGCCATGAGAGTAAATGCACGCTCCTGAGTAGAATACATTTTATCTATATTTTTTATTAGATAGTTTGCCATCTCTTCGCTAAATGGATTTTTCTTAAAATGTCTAGCGTGAAGTAATAGCGCAAATGCAGTATTTCTCTTTCTTGAGCCAAAATTATCGGCTAGGGATTTTTCTTTATTGTAAATTACATCACCAATTTGCTTAAGCGCATTTTCACTCTCTTTTTTAAGGCCAATATTTTGAAGGATAGATGCCATTAGATAGGTTTCAAGAGAGGTTGAAAATTTCCTATTGTCATAAAGAGTATTGGCTGCGGATTTTTCAAGCTTGTTTTGAGCGCTTAATACATAAGCTGCATATAGGGCTTGAAGATTGTCTTTTGAGCCAAAATTTATGAGCCAGTTAAGCGCTTTGGATTTCACATTTTTATCAAGAGCAAATCCTGATTTTTCAAGCTCTAGAAGCGTATCTATAGCGTATATAGAGGCAAAGTTATTGGTATAGCTTAACTCACCCCAATATCCGAAGCTTCCATCTGCTTTTTGCATTTTTATCAGATCTTTCATACCGGCCACTATAAATCTCTTGATATCTGCCGCATCTATTCTTGATTTTGTGCTATTTTCATCGTTAAGCACTAATGCGTTAAGCTCTAAAAGCTTACTTGAGCGTTGCTCTGAGCATCCGTAAGGATAGTTTATAAGCTTATCGCTATTTGCTCCAAGAAGGCTTTTTATAGAGGTTGAAGCATCTATTTTAATATCTTTAAATTCGGGGTCTAGTGTTAATGTCTTTTTTTCGCTTGCTTGAAAAGATGTCATATATGTACTAAGCGGATATGGGTAAACTACGTCTAAATTTAATGAGTATGAGTAGCTTTCTTTGCCGTCATTTGCTTTAAATTTTAAGAATGATTTACCGGTAGAGTTTGCATCTATGACAACGATTGTTTTTAAATTCTCGTTTGGCTTTAGAGTTATCTTCTCTTTTTCAAGTTTTGCGTTTAAATTTGTATCTAAGCTAAGAGTAATCTCTTTTGTATCGTTTGTAGTATTTATAACTCTTAGGATGTAATTTATCTTATCGCCTTTTACTAAGTATGCAGTTTGTGTAGGTTTTAATATAATGTCATCTTTGACGTCAATTTCACTTATATCAAAACCAAGCTTACTTTCGCTCTTTGCTAAAACGGCTAGATTTATCTTGGAATTGAAGTCCTTAGGAACCTCTACTTCAAAAGTTGCATTTCCGCTAGCATCAGCTCTTGCAGTTTGCATTTTGATATAAGTTTTTACGTTTTTCTTGTCAACTGGAGTTGCAAATTTCGCCATTCTCATCTCCATTAGCGAACTAGCGCTATCACCTCCAAAGCTCAACACCTTGCCATCTTTTTTAAATCCTGTAATGCTGTCAAATATATCAAAATCAAGCACAGAATCCGCTATTGCTTTATTGAAGAAATCAAGAGGGCTTTTTAATTTTTGATTTGTTATCTGCAAAATTCCCTCATCTACAGCAAATAATGTAATTTCAGAATTAGGATCGGCTTTTACTTCCATCTTAAATTTAGAATTTGACCTTACTACATTTGGAGCCTTTGCTTTTACTTCCATATTTCTTTCTTTATGTTCTGCTTTGGCATAAACCTTATCGTATGCCCTAAACGGAAGTATATCGATATCGGCTACTCTTATGATGAGAGCGCTTACATATAATCCCTCAAAGTCAAAATCCAGATCAAATTTTACATTGGCTGAGTTATTTTGGATATTTAAAATTTTATGTTTTTTTACCCCGTTGCTTTCAAGTGTAACGAGTGCCATAGCGTTTTTGAGTACAGAGCTTACATCTACACTCATCACATCGCCTTTTTTATAGCTCTTTTGATTTAGTTTTATTTGAGCTTTTGCCAGTTCTTTTGTAGGAGCAAGTGAGCCGTAATCCCAGCCACTGACATATATATTTATGCTTGAACTATGTCCGCTTATAGTATCCGTTACCACTACTTTGTAATCTCCGCTTTGAGAGAAGCTGTAAGAAAAGGTATTTGTAGATTGCGATACTTGAGATATGCTTTCATAGTTTTTATTCCATCTCATTACACCTTCTTTATCTAGGTTGTAATTCCATACTCCTCTTTTTATATCTATTACTTTTTCTATTCCTTGTTTTTCTTCGCCACTAAGAGGGTCTATATTGATGAAGTTAAAATTTACATTGCTATTAACCTCTGTAAAGTCGGTATCGGCCTTAATCCCCACCATAGTTTCAAAAGGATAGATAGTTAGATTTTTACTTGCCGATATATTTTTACCATCATCATTGATATTAAAGACCAAGGTAGCACCAATTACGCTTGCAACCTTTTTTTGCCCTATAAGTGGTTTTACTATCTTTGTGCTCTTGCCGTCTTTGTCAAGCTTTACATCTTTAAATATCTGGTCAAAGTAGATTTTAGAGTATTCGCTATTGCTAAAATTATAATTTTTAAATTTATCGTTTGAATACTCTTTTTGATACATATTTAGCTCTATGTTGCCTTTTAAATCACCAGCAGGAGCACCAAACAGATAGTTGCTTTGAAGCTTAACTTCTATTAGTTCATCTTTGTTATATATATCTTTATTTAGTGTTATATTATTTTTTATGCGTTGAGGAGTGAAAGACTCAACTGAGAAATTTTGAGAAGTTAGTATTCTGTCTGCGAAAACAACTTCAAATTTAAACGATCCGCTAAGTTCCGAATTTATACTCTCGTCAAAATTTATCACTCCAAGCTTATCTGTCTTTACCGATTTATTAAGTATTGTTTTGTTTTGAGGATCTTTTATTTTAAGTTTTACAGGCATTTCAGATAGAGCGCTAAATAGAGCGTTTTTGATTATTATCTCTCCTTTTATTGTATCTGATGGACGAATTATATCGCTCGCAAAGTGTAAATAAGCGCTGTAAAGTTCATTTGGAGCTTTTTTTGGATAGTAGCCATTTTCGTTTAAATTTTTGCCCTGAGTCAAGATTATAAACCCTTGCTCTTTGCCTATGGTTACGACAGCAGATGAAGCCTCTTCGCCGATATTTTTCTTGTTAAATTTAAATATGCCCTCATCGTTTGTTATCCCGTTTGCTAAAATTTCGTTTTTATTAGAATAAATTTTTACATCCGCGTTTGCTACCACAGCATTTTGACTAAGTCTATTAGCAAATAAAAAGATCTCATCTTTAGCCAGTTTGACGCTTACGCCTATATCTGTTAAATATACTACTTTAGATGTGCTTTTTTCTTTGTCGTAATATATTGTTATAAGATACACTCCATCTCCGCTATCTGCGAAGTCAAGCTTGATCTTATGTTTTGAAATTTCATTTAAAGTCCCGCCAAGCTCATAGTTTTTACTTGCTACCTCTTTAACTAAAGGCGATAGGTCTTCGTTTGAAAAATTTAAGAAGTATCTATAGTTTTGATCTATTAGTTTTTCTACTACTACTTTTGCAGTGCTTGTATTGACGCTTTCTATGGCTATCTCGCCGATATTTGACATATATGGAGCATTTTGCGGATCGCTAAATTTTAAAAACGGTTTTAAATTTCCAAATTTGATTTTAAATTCAGCACTCTCTCTTAGTAATGAATACCTATCTCCAAATCCTTTTAAATATCTTATTTTATATTCTGTATTCGGTTTAAATTCATCGCTTGTGACATCAATGTAATAATAGTGATCTTGCGGTATATCTTCTTTCTCTGTATAATTCGTATACTCAATCTCGCTAACTTTAAAATTTTTAACTCCGTCTATACTTACAAATTTATGAAAATTTCCATAATCAAGCCAATTTTTTAAATATAGTCTTATGGCTAATTTTCCATTATCCAAACTAACTGCTTTAGGGGCGGTTAGAAGCATAGTTTTAGCCTCTGGATTATCTACAAACATCTCTTCTGTCGTAGGCTCTTGAGGTATTGCGTAGTTATTATCCAAATTTATTCCAGAGGCGCTTTTTAGATTATTTGATACGTCAAATATCAAATTTTCTCCGCTACTAAGTAGTTTTACATTAAAGTTATTCTTTGTTTTGCTTGTGATTTTGTATTTGATATCGTTTTTCGCTAGATTTTTTCTCTCGTAAATTTTAAAATTTTTAACAAATTCTTCTTCTTTAACCTCGTCATTAAAGCCTATCAGATAATCACTTTTAGAGTATTCTACAAATTTGTCTAATACAAAATCCCCGCTGTAAAACCCGGACGAAGTTTTATCTTTAACGCAGTTATAATCAATACCTTTTACAAGTGGTTTTGTAAGATAAAGCGTAATATCGTTGTTTCCGTATTCGTATACTCCTTCAAGTTCTGGTGTGCATGTTAGAAGTTTTTTATGCGTCATCGTTCCAATTAGTGACGATGTAGCCTTTTTTTCGTATTTTACTCCAAAGATTAATACTCTATCATCAGGCGCTCTAAAATCACCCGTAAGAGTGAAAGCATTTAGGCTCAAACATAGCATAAGAGTAGCTGCTGTAGATCTAAATAACATCAAAACCTCCTTATTTCTATTTTTATTTCGCTTAAATTTGAATTCTCATCCAAGCAACCTATTTTGTGGTTACCTTCTTCGAGAATTAGCATTTTTTCGGCTGCGTTTTGGGTCTTATTAAACTCTTCGTCATCTATTTTGTAATAAATTTCATCTCCAATATATGCGTAACATTTTAGCATAACTTTAGTTTCCTTTTCATTACTCATTATTATTTGTTCGTTAAAAGGTGAGGCTATTAGAGGCTTATGGTTTTTAAATTTATAAAAGCAGGGGCTGTCTTTTATATCCTGTTTTGAAATTTTATTGTTTTTTAGCAAGAAATCCACCTCTTCGCTTCTTATGCTATCGCAGTCATCTTTTAGTTTAATACCACTGATAAGCTCGTCAATTTGTATATTTTTACACTCTTTAAATTTAAAAGCGTCCAGACAGCTCTCTTTTTCTTCGATTCCGTTTGGAATATCCATAAAAGATAGACTCTCTTGCTGAGCTAAAATTTTAAAAATATCAAAAACGACTTTGGAAGCATCAGAAAATCCGCTTAAATTTTTAGTCTTTTTACCGTTAAAATTTCCAAACCACACTGCTATTGTGTAGTCTTGATTAACCCCTATGGCATATATATCTCTTGAGCCATAGCTAGTGCCGGTTTTAAAGGCGATTTGCGGAGTATCCTTTGCATATCGCCATGTGACTCCTAGGTAGCTTCTGGCTGCCTTTGATAGCATTTTTGCAGTTAGATACGCACTTTGTTCGCTTATTAGACGTTTGTTTTCTCCTACTGTTTTTCCTGCGACTTCAAGAGGTTTTAACTCCCCTTTATTGGCGTATATTGTATATAAGTGGGCTAAATTTAATAGGCTCATTTCAGCGCTTCCTAATGATATGCTGTCGCCGTAAAATTCTTTTGTATTTTTTACTAAATTTATCTCTTTTAGCATCTCGTATAGTGAGTTTTCTTTAAGTTTGTGATTTAAATTTACAGCAGGTATATTTAGGCTAAGCGCTAAGGCCTCTGTAGCCGAAACTATGCCCAAAAATTCGTTATCGTAATTTTTCGGAGTGTATTCTCTTATGAAAATTTCAGTATCTATCATCTCTTTTTTAGGGGTTATGAAGCCTTGATCAAGTCCTAATGAAAATATAAAAGGTTTTAGAGTGGAGCCTACGTTTCTACTCATAATCACTCCGTCATTTTCCCCGTCTAAAGCCTTTTCGTTATGTGAGCCAACATATGCAGCCACACTCATTGATCTATTGTCTATAATTATACCGGCTGCATTTTTGGCATTTTTATCCATCATTAAATCTGAGGCTATTTTTAGGTTGGTTTCTAAAATATTTTGTAAATTTAGATTTAGATTCGAGTTTATAACTCCGTTTTTAATAGCGATTAAAGAGTATTGTTTGGCATTTAAAGGCGCATTGAAGCGTTTATTTTTAAATGGCTCGCTTCTGGCTCTTTGATATTGGCTCTTGTCTATTATTTTAGCCTTGTACAGCAAAGTTACTACGCGGTTTTTTAAAGTATTTATGTTTGATTTTTTATCAAGGCGATTTGCGTTCGGATTTTTTGGGATCGTGCTAAGAAGAGCCATTTGAGCAATGCTTAGATCTTCTAAATTTTTATTAAAATAAAACCTCGCAGCCGCTCCAACGCCTTCTATATTGCCGCCATAAGGAGCGAGATTAAAGTAAAATTTTAAAATTTCATCTTTACTGTAGTGCCATTCAAGCTGAAAGGCGGTAAAAATTTCTTTTATTTTATTAGCGTATGTGCGCTCTTTTGGGCTCATCATGCGGGCTACTTGCATGGTTATCGTTGAAGCGCCTATGCGGTTTTTGTGCGTTAGGTTGTGAAAAGCAGCTCTAGTCATAGAAAAAGGATTAAAGCCAAAATGGTAGTAAAAGTATCTATCTTCAAAGAGTAAAACGCTATCTTTGAGCGTTTGTGGGATATTTTGCGCCTCAAAACGCCAAATTTCATCGCTACTTGGGCGCATAGAAATAATCTCGCCATTTTTATCAAACAATATCGAAGAATTTTCTCTAGTGAGCATTTTCGTATTTAAAGGGAAGGCAAAATCAAGTATTAAAAATGCCAAGAAAAGAGATGCGATAAAGATAAAACCAAATTTAGCAAATTTAATAATTTTATTCTTCATTTTAAAATTATAACAGATTTTATAGGCAAAGCTAACGTAGTTATCCTTTATTTATTAATTATGATATAAAATATCAAAAATAATTTAAAAGGATCATTTATGCAATATAGAATAGAAAAAGACACCATGGGCGAAATTCAGGTACCAAACGATAAGTATTGGGGTGCTCAAACCGAAAGAAGTTTTGAGAATTTTAAAATAGGCGAAGAAAAAATGCCAAAAGAAGTTATCAAAGGCTTTGCATATCTTAAAAAAGCTTGCGCCATAGTCAATCACAAGTTAAACAGGTTTGATGAGGCAAAAACCAAAGCCATATCACAAGCCTGCGATGAGATTATAGACGGCAAACTGTGCGGAAATTTCCCTCTTGTAGTCTGGCAGACAGGTTCAGGCACGCAGTCAAACATGAACCTAAATGAAGTTATCGCAAACAGAGCCACTGAAATTTTAGGCGAGGACTTTAGAGTAAAAAAACTCGTTCATCCAAACGATGACGTAAACAAGGGTCAAAGCTCAAACGACACGTATCCGACTGCGATGAGAATAGCCTTTGTGATAGAGCTTCAAAAGCAGCTTTTGCCAGCTATTGGTAAGCTTAAAAAGACTTTAGAGAGCAAGAGCGAGAAATTTAAAGATATAGTAAAAATAGGGCGCACGCACCTTCAAGACGCTACTCCGCTAACCCTTGGACAAGAGCTTAGCGGATATGTCGAGATGCTAAGAAAAGCGCAGCTTCAAGTAAATGACGCAATGAAGTATCTTTGTGAGCTTGCTATCGGTGGAACAGCCGTAGGAACGGGGCTAAATTCGCATCCAGAGTTTTCAAATTTAGTAAGCGAAGAGCTAAACACTCTAACTAAAAGCGAGTTTAAATTCGTCTCTCATCCAAATAAATTTCACGGACTTACAAGTCATGACGGCGAAGTATTTTTAAGCGGAGCTCTTGATGGTTTGGCTGCAAATTTAATGAAGATAGCAAACGATATAAGATGGCTTGCAAGTGGCCCAAGATGCGGAATAGGCGAGATATTTATCCCTGAAAACGAACCAGGCAGCTCCATAATGCCGGGCAAAGTAAATCCGACGCAGTGCGAAGCGATGACGATGGTATCGGTTCAGGTTATGGCAAATCATTTTGCGGTAACTCTTAGCGCCTCTCAAGGAAATTTCGAACTAAACGTGTTTAAGCCGGTTCTTACTTATAACTTGCTTCAATCAATCAGACTTTTAAGCGATGCGATGATAAGCTTTAACGACCACTGCGCTGTGGGAATTGAGCCGAATTTAAAGGTTATAGACGGCTATTTGCACGGCTCGCTTATGCTAGTAACTGCGCTAAATCCTTATATAGGATATGAAAATGCGGCTAAGATAGCTAAAACAGCTCATAAAAACGGCACTACGCTAAAAGAAGAGGCTGTAAATTTAGGGATTTTAACTGCTGAAGAGTTTGATAAATATGTCCGTCCTGAAGAGATGACCTATCCTAAAAAATAAATTTGATTTAAATTTTACCCTTTCGCTTGATTTTTTTAACTTTTTGCGAGTGGGTAAAATTTATTTTACTTTAAATTTAGCTACAAAAAACATACAAAAAATAAAAAAGCAAATTTGGCATATTTTCAAATAAATCAAATATTTTAAATAAAAATTTCATTTAAATAAAAATCAGAGTATTTTTATCTTAAATCTTATTTTTGATAATTTATATAATAATTTTAAGTATATATTTTTATTTTAAAATAATGAAAATAGCATATTTCTAAAAAATATATTAATCAATTATTATAAAAAAAAATTAATATATTTTATAAATAATAAACAATGAGAATTAATAGTAATATTTCATCCAAGACAAAATATTATTAAAAAATTTATATTTCATTTAGTATTTTGTAAAATATTAAAGTTCTTTTTATTTTTTCTATATATATAATTATGTAAAATTTACATATTTGTTGTGGTATAAATTCATTTTTTTAAGGAGTAGGTATGAAAAATGATGTTCTTGCCAGAGTTAATGAGCGACTCAATATTCTGGCCAAGCTACCAAGAGTAAAGAGTGAAGGCTCCATAAGCGAAGCTCTGAAGGCAAAAGGCTTTACTCGTCGTGATTTTATGAAGTGGGCGGGTGCGATGACTGCTTTTATGGCGCTTCCTGCATCCATGACGCCTATCGTCGCAAAGGCTGCGGAGTTAAGCGATCGCTTGCCTGTAATTTGGCTTCATATGGCTGAATGTACGGGCTGTTCTGAAAGCTTACTAAGAACGGATACTCCTACGATTGATAGTTTGATATTTGACTATATCTCACTTGAATATCACGAGACTATCATGGCTGCTTCAGGCTGGCAGGCTGAGGAGAATTTGGAGCATGCCATAGAAAAGTATAAAGGAAAGTATATTCTTTTAGTAGAAGGCGGTATCCCGATGGGTGCTACCGAAGGATATCTTACCGTAGGACCTCTTGGCTATACTGGATACTATCATGCAAAACACGCTAGCGAAAATGCCGCGGCTATCTTTGCTATCGGAACCTGTTCTAGCTTTGGCGGAGTTCAAGCTGCTAAGCCAAATCCTTCAAATTCCCAAGCTCTAAGCAAGGCTACAAGCAAACCCGTTATAAACGTCCCTGGCTGTCCTCCGAGCGAGAAAAATATCGTTGGAAACGTGCTTCATTATATTTTATTTGGGACTATTCCTTCGCTTGACGTATTTAACCGTCCAAAATGGGCTTACGGGCTTAGAATTCACGATCTTTGTGAAAGACGCGGACGCTTTGATGCTGGCGAATTTGTTCAAAGATTTGGCGATGAAGGCGCAAAAGACGGATACTGCTTATATAAGGTCGGTTGTAAGGGTCCATATACGTTTAACAACTGCTCACGCGAGAGATTTAATCAGCACACAAGCTGGCCGGTTCAAGCCGGTCACGGTTGTATAGGTTGTAGTGAGCCTGATTTCTGGGATACGATGGGACCGTTTGAAGAGCCTATGGGCGATAGACTTTACAATACCGTTTTGGGACTTGGCGCCGATAACGTAAGCGATAAGATCGGTATAGGAGTTTTGGCTCTTGCAGGTATAGGTATGGCAGCGCACGCAGCTATAGCTACTTTTGCAAAAGATAAAGATGAGAAAAAGGCGTAACAATGAGCGAACAAAGAATAGTAATAGATCCTGTAACGAGGATTGAAGGACACCTTCGCGTAGAGGTTGTCGTAGATGAAAATAACGTAGTTAAAGAGGCTTATTCTGGCTCTACCTTATGGAGAGGAATAGAGCAGGTAGTAAAGGGTCGCGATCCTAGAGATGCGGGATTTTTTACACAAAGAATTTGCGGAGTTTGCACATATTCTCACTATAGAGCGGGAATTGTCGCCGTTGAAAAGGCTCTTGGTATAGTTCCTCCGCTTAATGCAGAGCTTACTAGAACGCTTATGAACGCAGCTCTTTATCTTCACGACCACGTTGTGCATTTTTACCAACTCCACGGACTTGACTGGGTCGATATCGTCTCCGCGCTTGAAGCAGATCCGAGAAAGGCTAGCGAAGAGGCGTTTAAATATTGCGAAACTCCGTATGCTACGGGAGCGGATAAACTAAAAGAAGTTAAAGAAAAGGTTGCGGCATTTGCCAAAAAAGGAAATTTAGGACCGTTTGCCAACGCTTACTGGGGGCATAGTACATATCGCTTCACTCCTGAGCAAAATTTGATAGTGCTTTCACACTATTTAGAATGCTTAAGTATGCAAAGAACCATAGCTCAAATGATGGCTATATTTGGTTCTAAAAACCCGCATCCGCAAAGCTTAACAGTAGGTGGCGTAACCTGCGTTATGGATCTTTTAAGTCCGTCAAGACTTGGCGAATATCTAACCAAATTTAAAGAGACGGTTGATTTTGTAAATCGCGCTTACTATCCTGATATCTTAATGGCTGCTAAAGCTTACGGAAACGAGCCAAGCGTACTAAATGACGTGGGAGTGGCGAATTTCTTATCTTATGATGAATTTTTAGTCGGCAGAAACGATAATCTATTCCAAAGCGGTATAGTTCTAAACGGTGATTTAAGCAAGGTTTATGAAGTAGATGATATGAAGATAACCGAAGAAGCTACTCGCGCTTGGTATAAGGATGATAAACCGCTTCATCCGTATGACGGCAAAACAGATCCTAACTATACGGGACTAGTTGATATGAAGACCCTTGACGGGCATGGCAAGATGATTGATACTAAAGTATTTGACGCTAAGGGTAAATATAGCTGGATAAAGGCTCCAAGATATGAGGGCAAGCCTATGCAAGTAGGACCTATTGCAAGCATCGTAGTTAACTATGCAAGGGGAAACAAAAGAGTAGTGCCTATCGTGGATAAATTCTTGCAAGAGACAGGACTTCCAATAAACGCTATATTCTCAACACTAGGAAGAACGGCTACTCGTATGCTTGAGGCGAAAGTAGTTGCCGATCACGGTTTAACGGCGTTTAATAACTTGATTGAAAATTTAAAAACGGATCAAGAAACTTGCGCTAAATACGTAATAGACAATAAAAAAGAGTACAAAGGCTACTTTGCGGGCAATGCTCCAAGAGGCGCTTTATCTCATTGGTGCAGAATTAAAGACGGCGTTATAACAAACTGGCAAGCGGTAGTTCCTTCAACTTGGAATGCTTCTCCAAAGGATGCAAACGGCATTCGCGGATCATACGAGGAGTGTATAATCGGACTAAAGATAGCCGACTTAACTCAGCCGCTTGAAATTATTCGTAAAATTCACTCTTACGATCCATGTATCGCTTGTGCGGTTCACGTTATGGATACTAAGGGAAATAAGATTAGCGAATACAAAATAAATCCAAATTTGTAAGGAGGATTTATGTCACATCATAAACCCGATCGCATCAGCGAATACGAATTTTCGATAGGTCTTAGGCTTACGCACTGGATTAGATTTGTAGCGATTGCATTTCTAGTCGTAAGCGGGTTTTATATATCTTATGTGTTTATAGCTCCTGAGGTTACTAACGAGCCTACGATATTTTTAAATGCAAAATGGCGCGCGGCTCACCAAGTGGCGGGATTTATACTCATTGCGGTTACGATATTTAAGCTTTATCTTTTCTTTTTTGATAAGCTTAGCAGAAAAGAGCTTGCCAGTATTTATGATTTCTTTAGTCCAAAAGTCTGGATAGCGCAGATCAAATACTACATATTTTTAGGACCGCATCCGCATCTAAGAGGCGTGTATAATCCGCTTCAGTTTGCGTCATATTTGTTCTTTTATCTTGTGCTTTTTGTGATCTGCCTAACAGGCATGGTGCTTTATGTGCATGTTTATCACGAAGGGCTTGGCGGGCTATTTTATGAGCCGATGAGATATTTTGAAGAGCTTATGGGTGGACTGGCAAACGTTAGAACGATTCACCGCGTAGCGATGTGGATCATAATGATATTTGTTCCGGTTCATATTTATATGGCCGTATTTAACGCGGTCAAAGGTAAAAATGGTGCTATGGATGCCGTTGTAAGCGGATATAAATTCGTCAAAGAAGAGCACTGATATATGAAGGTGCTCGTCCTTGGCATCGGTAATGTAATGTTCTCCGACGAAGGTGTCGGAGTTCATTTTAACGAAATGATAAAAAGAAACTACAAATTTACTCACGAAATCAACTCTTTAGAATTTGTTGACGGTGGCACCTTGGCGATAGCCTTAACTCCGATCATAGCTGAATTTGACTATCTTATAGTGGTTGATTGCATAAGCGCTGATGAATCAAGTATCGGCGATGTATATTTTTTCGACTACGAAGCGATGCCAAATCAAATTTCATGGGACGGCTCGGCGCATGAGGTTGAGATGCTTCAGACTCTTCAGCTTATGGATCTAGCCGGAGATATGCCAAAGACTAAAATTTTAGGCGTAGTTCCAAAGCGAATAGAACCTATGAGTTTTGAGCTCTCAAGTGAAATTCAAGCTAGCGTCAAAGTTATGGAAAAAACACTGCTAAAACACCTTGAAGAGCTTGGATTTAGCTATGAAAAAATCTCAAATTTAAATATAATAGACCTCGCAAACGAATACAAAAACAAAGGCATCTGATGATACTAGTTTATGAATTTGAGTATGCAAACTCAAATGAAAATTTGGCGTTTTTTCTAAATTTTTATGCTAAAAAAAGTGGATTTTCTTACGGCATAGAGCAAGAAGGTTTATATACAAGGCTTTATTTAGAAGGTGAGCAAGAGGAACTTTTAAAATTTTCTGATGAAATTTCAACTCTCATACCGCACTTTATATTTTTATCAAATTCTCGTGTTTTTGTAAGCGATGAGTTAAAAGGCGAGCAAAAAGAGTTTAAAAACACTCTTTCAAACATCACTCCAAAGATGATACAAAATTTTCATGAAGGCAACATTTCAGCTTGTGAAAACGAAATTTTTAGTGATGTTAAGCTGTTTAAAGATGATATTTTTGAAGCGGTTACAAAAGAAAATTTTAAAGAGATTTTGGATTTTGCGATTTTAAATTTTAAAAAAGGAGAAGGTTTAAAATTTAAAGATTTGGAGGGAAATTTTGAAATTTTAAACTTTGCTGAGTTAAACGGTAATTTTGATATCCTAATGCCTACCAAGCTTAAAAATTTGCCAAAAATTTTTATTTCCGATCAAAATTCGCAAATCGCTCTTGCAAGCTACGAAAAGCCTGTGGTGGAGCTTAAGACAAGCACTCTTTACAGACAAAACCACCCAAATGCGCCGCATTTTTTTGATGTAAAAGCTCCTAGGGACATATTTATCTACGCGCTTTGCGAAAGACTTTTTGAAGAGGGCGTAAATTTCGTCGCGCTTAAATGCGATAAAGAGCTTTTTAAAGCTACAGTTTTAGAAAACGAATACATATTTTCAAATGCTCAAATTTATTATAAAAATGGCTTTAGCGACTTCATAGAGGCTTCAAAGGATAAAAATTTAGCCAATTTCTATCTAAGTGCGGATGAATTGGGCATGAAAGATGAAAATAAACTTAAGGTTTTTTTAAGCAAATTTGAAGATGACGAGTTTAAAATTTATACTAAAAATAACGATTTTGAAGTGCTAAATTTACAAATTCCAAGCAGCTTTGAAGAGATTTTTGAAATGATATCAAAAGAGGAGGGCGGAGATAGGCTTGTGGCAAATTTTAGCGCAAATTTCCCTCTTGCAAGTGGAAGCATAAACACTCCAAATAGCTTTTTCTCGCTATTTTGCATAGTCGGTAAAATTTTTGGTTTTAATAACGATTTTAAAAAAGCGGGTGTTAAACTGCTTCAAAACGCGATGGATTTTAACGGTCCCAAGGGTCCAAGGCTTGATTTTAAGATGGCTTCAAAAACCGGCTTTGACATCGTTAAATTTGTAAGAAGCGGCATGAGCTTTCGCCTAGCCGGAGTTGATGATAAAATTTTAAGCTTTGGCTATCTTGAGTCGTTTGCGCATTTTATAGCCGATTTTTGCGATGTTTTAAGAGAGGATTTTGAGTTTAAGCACATCTTGCTGCAAGGCTCTTTGTTTGAGTGTAAGGTTCTTTCGAATTTGACGACAAAGCACTTAAGAGTAGGCGTTAGCGCAAAATTTAGCAAAGGACTTTCGCTTGAAGAGATGCGTAAAGTATGAAATTTCAGGTCTTGTTCAAGGGGTCGGATTTCGTCCTTTTGTCTATAATTTAGCTCTTAAATTCGCTCTTTTTGGCGAAGTATACAATGATGATGAAGGAGTTAAATTAACTCTTTATGGCGAAGATGAGGCGTTAGCCAAATTTGATAAAGCATTGATAGATGAGCTTCCAAGCCTAGCTAGAATTGATGAGATTTTAAAATTTGAACTTAGCGATGTTAAATTCCATGAGTTTAAGATAATTGCTTCAAAGTCCGCCAAAAAGCACGCTCCGATTTTGCCTGATTTTGCACTTTGTGTTGATTGCGAGCGAGAATTTTATGATCCTAAAAACCCGCGCTATCACTATCCTTTTATAAACTGCACTAACTGCGGACCTAGATTTTCCATCATCAAATCACTTCCGTATGATCGGATAAATACGACTATGAATGAGTTTAAGATGTGCGAGTTTTGCGAGGGTGAATATAAAGATCCAACCAATAGAAGGTATCACGCTCAGCCGATATCTTGCCCAAACTGCGGCCCGAGCCTAAGCCTAAAAGACAAATTTGGAAAAATCGTAACAGCCGGAAATGAAAGTGTAAAAACTGCCGCAGAGCTTATAAACGAGGGCAAAATTTTAGCTATCAAAGGGCTTGGTGGATTTCATCTGGTTTGTGACGCTACAAACGAGCAAGCCGTTAGCGAGCTTAGAGCCAGAAAGCATAGACCAAAAAAGCCCTTTGCTATCATGTGTAAAAATTTACAAAACGCTAAAAAGCATGCTTATATCTGCCCTGCCGAAGAGCAAATTTTAACCTCAAATTTAAAGCCGATAGTAGTACTTCAAAGCAGGACTGAATCAAATTTATCAAAGCAAATCGCACCAAATCTTAATAAAATAGGCATATTTTTGCCGTATACCGGCGTGCATCTTTTGCTGTTTGAATACCTAAAAAACGATATAGTGGCAACCTCTGCTAATATCTCAGGCGAGCCTATCATCTATAATGAGACTAGCTTACTTGAAAAGATGGGCGATGTGATTGATTATTATCTTGATAACAACCGAGAGATAGAGTCGCCAAGTGATGATAGCATCGTATTTGTCGTTGATGATGAGCCTGTTTTTTTGCGAACGAGTAGAGGGGTAAATCCTAAATTTTTGCATACAAATTTTAAAGATAAACGCACGATTTTAGCTGTCGCAGCGGAGCTAAAAAATCAATTTGCTATATACAAAGATGGTGAAGTGATGATAAGCCCTTATATAGGCGATCTTAAAAATGTAGCGACTTATGAGAGGTTTTGCTCTTTAATAGAGCTTTTTGAGCAGGTTTACGAGCTTAAATTTGACGAGATAGTAGCTGATTTACATCCGCATTTTTTAAATTTAAAATGGGCGAAAGAGTATGTCGCTAAAAATGGGGCTAAAATCACTCAAATTCAGCACCACTATGCTCATCTACTCTCGGTAATGTTTGAAAATAGTTTAGATCCCAATAAGGAGTATTTGGGCTTTTGTTTTGATGGTACCGGATATGGCGAAAAAGGCGATATCTGGGGCGGAGAAGTTATGAGATTAAGCGCTAAAGAGTATGAGAGAGTTTATAATTTTGATGAATTTTATCTAATAGGCGCCGAGAGCAGTATAAAAAATATATGGCAGATTTCATACTCAATTATATTAAAATATGATTTAGAAGAATTTGCTGAAGTTTTTTTGAGTCATTTTGATACAACAAAACTACAAAATCTAAAAAAGTTACATGAACGAAACTTAGGTGTTTTCACAACAAGTTCTCTTGGTCGTATTTTTGATGCTTTTGGAAGCATTATTTTGGGGCTTAAAACTGTTAGTTACGAAGGTGAAATCGGAATGGAACTTGAGGCTTTATATGACGAAAGTATACAAAAAAGCTATAAATTTGAACTGGATAATCAAAAAATAGTCTTTAAAGAGGCTTTCAAGTCGGCTCTAAAGGATGATAAAAAAACAGCCGCAACAGCTTTTATAAACGGACTTTGTGATATTGTAACCCAAATTGCTAAAATTGATAGTAGGGATGTTTTGCTTTCGGGTGGAGTGTTTCAAAATAGAGTTTTCTTAAGAAAAATAATTAATAGTTTTAAAAATAATAGTATAAAATATTATTTTAACAAAACTCATCCAATAAATGATTCTTCGATAGCTACGGGGCAATTATACTATTCATTAAACAACTTATAAGATTTAAGGTTCTATAATAGTATAGGATTCACTTAAGGAGGGCGATATGGACGAGATAATCAGATTTAGTGTTTCCTTGCCGAAGCAGTTGTTAGATGAACTTGACAAGAAGGTAAGCTCACAAGGCTATGCATCAAGGAGCGAATTCACGCGTGACTTGATTCGAGAAAAGATTATCAGCGATAGTTGGAAAAATGCTGATGAGGATTTGATAGGAGTTTTGACGCTGATTTATACTCATCATCAAAACGATTTAGTAGTTAAAATGATGAATATAGAGCATGATGCCTGTGTGGAGATAACATGCACAACTCATATACATATAGATCATTATAATTGTCTGGAGACTCTTATTTTGCGCGGGAAAGCGGCGCAGATAGAGGAATTTTCAGCTAAAATAGCAGGGCTTAAAGGAGTGAAATTTGCAAAACTCACTAAAGCGGCTGTTCCAAGCTCGTAGATTTTAGATTGGTTGGCGGGCAAATTTAAGATTGCCCGCCTAAAAAAGTTATTATTTTTTATTCAGTATTTATCAACTTCTTGCTAAAATCGTTCATATCCTACTAAATTTTTATTCCATTTAAAAGGTTCTTATAATTTATGAAGCACTTCTCTTTTAAAAAATTTGTCGAACATGAGGCTAGCTCCGGAATCTTACTGATTTTTGCCGCTATTATCGCAATGATATTTCAAAATGGTGTTTTAAGTGAGTTTTATAACTCATTTTTACGTATAAATGCAGGTTTTATTTTTGATGAGCTTGATATCCAAAAGCCCCTTATTTTATGGGTAAATGACGGTCTTATGTCGATATTTTTCTTTCTTTTGGGGCTTGAGTTAAAGCGTGAACTTATAGAGGGAGAGCTTAGAAATTTCTCTCAAGTAATTTTGCCAGTAATCGGAGCTATAGGTGGCATTGTGATACCTGCTCTTATATTTTATCTTTTTAATCATTCGGATTCTTTTGCCATAAAGGGCTGGGCGATACCGACTGCCACTGATACGGCTTTTGCACTTGGTATTATTATGATACTTGGCAGGAGAGTGCCTGCTAGCCTTAAAATTTTCTTGGTTACTATGGCTATTATAGATGATGTTTGCGCAATTTTAATCATGGCAATTTTTTATAGTGGCAATTTATCTATGGTCTCTATCGGTATTGCAGGTGTTGTATTGTTGGGACTTCTTGCATTAAATTTACTCAATGTAAACAAAAAAGCACTATATCTGATTTTGGGCATTATTCTTTGGATAAGTGTTTTAAAATCCGGAGTGCATGCGACTTTAGCAGGTGTTGTATCGGCATTTTTTATACCGCTTAAATTTAAAAATAGCGATAGATCGATGCTTAAAGAGATTGAGCATGATCTGCATGGATATATAGCATTTTTTGTCTTGCCTGTGTTTGCCTTTGTAAATGCAGGAATTTCATTAAATGGAATTGGTGTAGAGCAGATATTTCATCCTGTATCGGTAGGTGTAATTGCAGGTCTTTTTATAGGCAAACAGCTTGGGGTTTTTGGATTTTGCTTTATCGCCATAAAACTTGGCATAGCAAAACTTCCGAAATATTCTAATACGCTTCAATTTTACGGACTTTGTATATTAACAGGTATCGGATTTACTATGAGTTTATTTATCAACTCTCTTTCTTATCACGACACTCAGCAGTTTGCATATGCCGATAAACTTGCGATATTAATAGCATCTTTGATATCAGGAATCGTGGGATATGCGGTTTTATATTTTGCTGGTCGCCATAGAATAATAAGATGTGTAGAGTAATTAATGATTTTATTAAATAAGAATTTTTTAGCAAATGAGCTTGCAAAGTGGCGTAATGAAGGGCTGATAGATAGAGTAACTTCAGAAAAAATAGCAGCTAGATATGATATAGATTTGCAAAATATTGGCGATAAAAAAAACTTTATTTTAAAGCTTGTGGCGTATTTATTTTTGGCTCTTTCGTTGATTACTCTTGTGGGAGCCAATTGGGAAGAGATGCCGAGATATGTAAGACTTTTAATCATTATAAGCATTTTGGCTTTTGTAAATTTAAGTGCGCTTTTTATGCTAAAAAAGGGTAGAGAATCTACGGCTATCAGCTTATTTTTCTTAGGAAATTTTTGCTACGGAATAGCTATAGTATTGATAGCTCAAATTTATCATTTAGGTGAACATATGCCAAATGGAGTATTATTGTGGGCTGTTGGCGCATTTGTACTCTCAATATCTACTAAAAAATCCATTTTAATTACTCAGAGTTTAGCAATAGCCCTTCTTTGGTTCATTATGGATATCGAACTTAGAGTCTCGCATGAGTTTTTGATCTTTATAGCAATATCTTTTTATATGCTTTTAAAAGATGAATCAAAGGCGCTTACTGTGATGCTTTTTATATCTATTTTTGTCTATATTATTTGTAATATGGCAAATTTAAGCTCTTTTGAATTTTCTCAATTTATGTGGTATATAACTATAAATCAAATCGTCTTAATAGGACTTTCATACTCGCTTTTTGGTATCTCTTTATCGCTTGTGGCTCAAAAATTTAATAAGATTAAGATAGCTGTTGCATTAAGATGGATATCTTTGATTACTGGCATAGCCATACTTCTTTTTGCTATGTCTTTTATTAGCCATAGAAATTATGACTATATAGATCTAAATAACTCACTTGCTTTTTATGGCAGGATTTATGGTGTTTTACATATCGTTTTTGCCACATTTTCCTTAATTATTTTAGCCCAATTTAAAAGGTATTACGTAGCTATTCTTGCTCTGTTTTTATTGATTCTGCCTTTTGGTGTCGGATATTTTTTTGAGTATTCAAACGCTATATATTCCATACTAAGTGTTATAACCGGAGCCGTGCTCATAAAGCAAGATTATTTTAAGCTAGGATTATCAACTATCTTTATAGTTGCCAATGTGAGATATTTTGATCTAATAGGCGATTATATAGGCGCAAGTTTACTGTTTTTGCTATTTGCGGTAATAGTACTTGTGGTTTCTAGAAATAAAAAGGCTATAAAAAATGAGAGTTAAAATTTTAATATCCGCCATTATTTTTCAAATTTTAAGCCTAATTGCAATGCTTGCTTACGCCTATGTTCCTATTTATTTTGGCAAAGAAATTAAAGTTGATGTAACTCTTTATGATCCAAGGGATTTACTAAGAGGAAATTATGTGAGTCTGAACTATGATTTTTCGGCTTTGCCGATTAAATACGCAGACCTTCAAAAGCCAGGAACTAAAATTTATCTAGCACTAAAAGATATAAATGGTACATATGTAAAAGATGAATACAGCTTTGTAAAGCCTAAAAATCAAATATTTTTAACCGGAAGAATTTACGGAAATAGGGCAAAATTTGGAATAGAGGCATTTTTTATGCCTGTTGATAAAGCCTTACAAATAGAGAGGGATATCCGCCAAAAAGGCGCTTGGGCAATCTTATCGGTAATGGATAATGGTAGCGCAAGGATAAAAGAGATAGTTTTAAAAGAGTAAAAGATAAAAATAAGCCAAATTTTAATTTAAATCAGTAGTATTGTTATTTTGAAAACACAAAAAAGGATATAACATGTGCAAAGATTGTGGATGTTCACTAGGCGGACATAATCATACTCATACCCATGCTGACGGAACGACTCACTCTCATACGCATGATCATGGTAGCGATCATGGACATAATGCCTATCATGAGCATACTCATGAAGCTCATGCTCACCCTGTGCTTGGCGAGACAAAGACAATTGAAGTAATTGCTAAAATTTTATCTGAAAACGACAAAGAGGCGCAGCACAATAGAGATCATTTGGATGAGCATGGAATTTTATGTATAAATTTAATGAGTAGTCCAGGTGCTGGCAAAACCACTCTTCTTGAAGCCACTATAAAGAGTGATAAATTTAAGATCGGTGTTGTTGAGGGTGACTTAGAGACAAACCAAGATGCCGATAGGATATTAAAAGCTGGAGCCAAAGCTCATCAGATCACAACCGGGCAAACCTGTCATTTGGATGCTTTTATGGTTCATGAAGGTCTTCATCATCTGCCTTTAAACGATCTTGATCTGGTTTTTATAGAAAATGTTGGAAATTTAGTCTGCCCTGCAAGCTATGATGTGGGTTCACACTTAAATGTTGTGCTTATCTCGGTTCCTGAAGGAAGCGATAAAGTAAGCAAATATCCTGTTATGTTTCGCTCGGCAGATCTTGTAATTATTACTAAAATTTCATTGCTTCCTCATTTTGATTTTGATGTAAAAAAGGTTATTAGTGACGCTAGAAAACTCAATCCAAAAGTAGATATTATCGAGCTTGATAGCAAAACAGGTCAAGGCGTTGATAGATGGATAAACTATTTGCAATTTAAAAAGGAGTTTAGATAATGTGCCTTTCTATTCCATCAAAAGTCCTTGAGATAGATGAGAATAACGTCGCATTGGTTGAGACTTTGGGCGTAACTAGACGTGTGAGCTTAGATCTAATATCCGATACTGTTAAAGTGGGCGAATATGTGCTAATTCATGTTGGATATGCAATGGAAAAAATTGATACTAAGTTCGCACTTGAAAGCTTAGAAATTTATAAAAAAATCGCCGAAGATATGGCTAGTGGCGAGATAGATGAGGATGAGGGTGATATGGGTTTAAGTGCTATGAGTGAGAAAAGATGACTCTAATCAATGAATTTAGAGATAAAGATCTGATTTTAGCTCTTAGCGAACTTATTAAAAGAGAGAGTGTAAAGCCTCTAAATATCATGGAAATTTGCGGAGGACACACTCATAGTATTATGAAATTTGGTCTTACTGGGCTTGTGGGAGAGAAAATAAACTTCATACATGGTCCAGGCTGTCCTGTGTGCATAATGCCTAAGAGCAGGATAGATGAGGCTATCAAGCTTGCTTCTAGAGATGACGTGATACTATGCACGCTAGCAGATATGCTTAGGGTTCCTGGCTCAAATACAAGCCTTCAAAAGCTTAGAGCTGAGGGCGCTGATATCAGAGCGCTGTATAGCCCGCTTGATTGTATAAGGATAGCTCAGGAAAATTTGAGCAAAAATATTATATTTTTTGCAATCGGTTTTGAGACCACCACTCCAATGACTGCTAGTCTAATGCAAAAAAAAGTAGAGATGGGCATCAAAAATTTATTTTTCCATATAAATCATGTAACAGTTCCAGCTCCTGTAAGAGCGATAATGGACGATGAGAGCGTGAAGATAGATGCCTTTTTGGGTCCAAGCCACGTAAGCGTGATAACCGGATATGAAATTTATGAGGATATCGCAAAAGATTATAAAAGACCGATAGCTGTTAGCGGATTTGAACCGCTTGACATTATGGATTCAGTATTAAATTTAGTGCGTCAGCAAAATGCCGGTACACACGAGGTATATAACGAATATGCAAGAGTTGTAAGCAGAAGCGGAAATTTAAAGGCGAAAGAGCTGATAGGTAGATATTTTGAACCCTGTGATTTTAACTGGCGCGGACTTGGAGTGATAAAAGATAGCGGAATGAAGATACGCCAAGAATTTAGCTATCTTGACGCTAGAATCAAATTTGACTGTGAGGTTAATAGCAAAGCCGAGAGCAAGGCCTGTATATGTGGAGAAATTTTACGCGGGCGAGCAAAGCCATATGATTGTAAAATTTTTGGCAAGGCTTGTACGCCAAAAAATCCTATCGGTTCATGTATGGTCTCAAGCGAAGGAGCCTGCGCGGCATATTTTAAATACGCAAAGGAAGCGATTTGAGTAAAGATAGCAAGATAATGCTCAGTCACGGCGGTGGCGGAGAGGAGATGAATTCTCTTATAAATGATCTGATTTTTAAAATTTTTGATAATGAAATTTTAAGCCAATCAAATGACTCTGCGCTATTAAATTTAAGCGGAAAATTAGCATTTAGCACAGATAGCTTTGTAGTAACTCCAATATTTTTTAACGGCGGAGATATAGGCAAGATAGCGGCTTGTGGTACTATAAACGATCTTGCGATGGTAGGAGCTAGAGCTAAATATTTAAGCTGTGCGCTTATCATTGAAGAGGGTTTTGAGATAGATAAGCTTGAACGAGTTCTGACATCTATTGCTAATATTTGCAAAATCTGTGGTGTTAAAGTAGTTTGCGGAGATACCAAGGTAGTTCCTAAAGGAAAATGCGATGGAATTTTTATAAATACTTCCGGCATTGGAGAGCTTATAGATGAGCCTGTAGGGTTAAATGGATTAAAACATGGAGCAAAAATACTTCTTTCAGGCGACATTGGAAGGCATGGAGCAGTTGTTCTTGCCAATAGGGAGGAATTAAGCCTAGGAGGAGATCTTAAAAGCGATTGTAAGAGCTTAAAAGAGATAGTTGAAGAGCTATTTAATGCCGGCATAAAGCCATTATCTATGCGAGATGCCACCAGAGGCGGACTAAGTGCGGTTTTAAACGAGTGGGCCAAATTTTCTAAATTTGACATATTGATAAAAGATGAATTTATAAAAGTTAGCGACGAAGTAGCTGGAGTTTGCGAACTGTTTGGATTTGAACCTTATGAGCTTGCCAATGAGGGCACCTTTGTGCTGGCTGTAGATGCTAAAGACGAAGAGAAGGCTCTGAAGGTTTTAAGAAAATTTGATGCAAACGCAAATTCTGTAGGAGAAATTTTAAAAGATCAAAACTCAAGAGTAATACTTCAAAACATATACGGCTCAAAAAGACTGCTAGAGGCTCCCAAAGGCGAGCTTTTGCCTAGAATTTGCTAGGAAATGCGATGCACGAATTAAGTATAGTTCAAGATCTAGTAAGGCTCTGCGAACAAAATGCAGCTAAACAAAATGCAAAAGAAATTATAAAAATAGAGATAAAAGTAGGGCGCCTAAGCGGAGTTGAACCACACTATCTGCAAAGCGCCTTTGATGTATATAAAAATGAGACCATCTGCTCAAACGCCAAGCTTGTAATAAATGTACAAAATATAGTCATAGAGTGCAATCAGTGCGGACTAAATACGCAATTAGGAGAAAATGACTTCACCTGCCCAAAATGTGGCAGTCAAGATTTAAGAGTGATAGACGGAGAGGATATGTATCTGATGCGTCTTGAGATGAGATAGGTTTTTAAGGCGAGATGATTGAAAAACACCAAAGATATAAATGTAGAATTTGAAAAATTATTAAAAGATATAGAGATTGAAGAGACTGATGTAGTAGCTAAGCTAAAAAAATTAGTAGATTTTATTAGGCCTGAAAATTTAGAAAATATTGATTTAACAGAATCAAAAATAAATGTGCTTATAGAGTTTTTTAATCAAAAAAGCGAAATTTCAAACCAAATTTCTGATGAAGTAAATCTATTTTTCATAAAATTAAAGTTATCAAACAATATCAGTAAATTTGGCATCTTGTCAAAAAACGGCTTTGGATATGAGATAAAAGAGAGGTTTTATAATAAATTTCTTCCAAATCCTCCAAATAAAGGCGAGTTAAGATATCTTTTTGCTACTCTTTTTAAAAATAGTGATGATCACAAATGGATTTGCAATATAGATGATGAAAAATGGATAGAGCTATTTTCGTCTATTTTTTCAAATTCGACTCATATACACTCCACCAAGAAACATCTTTTTCATGAGCTATTATACGCTATGGAGATACTATCCATAAGGATAGCTTCAGAGGAGTTTGATCATAACTTCATCAGGCTTGATAATACAATATTAAACAGAGACTCCGCATTTATAGCGCTTCAAAGGGATGTGGCAAAATTTGTTAGCAAGATGCAAGATTATCATATAGAGATAAGCTCTACAAAGCTTGATTTAAAGCATTTGGAAGTTCTTATAGAGCAGTGTAAAAATCAGATTGACAAATTTAAGAAAAAATCTGTAAATTTAGGAATTTCTATCGCGGTCACATATGAGCTTGAACGTTTGGTTCAGATTATAAAACGAATAGAAAATATCATAGAGCTTATTAAAAAATTTGATACAAAAGAGTCAAATATAGTTTTTATTAAGTTTTTTAAAGAGTCTGTCAAAAGAAACTCCACTAGAAATTCTCTCAGCGAGGTATATAGACAAAGCAGTCGCATAGTAGCCAAAAGTATTACAAACAATATTAGCGAGCATGGCGAGCACTATACGGTTGATAATAAAAAAGAGTATTTTAAAATGTTTTTAAAATCAGCCGGAGCTGGAGTAATAATAGCATTTATGGCTCTACTAAAAATCAATATAGTTCAGTCTGACTTTTCATTTGTAACGCAAACTATCCTAATAGGATTAAATTATGGCCTTGGCTTTGTGATAATTAGCCTGATAGGCTTTACTGTAGCTACCAAGCAGCCTGCGATGACGGCTTCTACCTTTGCCAAAGAAGTTGAAAAAGAAGAAGATAATATGGCAAATCAAGATAAGCTTATAGGGCTTATATTTAAGGTTAGCAGATCTCAATTCGCCTCTGTTGTAGGCAATGTAAGCTTAGCACTGCTGACATCGTTTTTGGTTGCATATTTTGTCATAAAGGGTAGTGGGGCTATTTTAAATCCTAGTGAGGCTTCTTATTATCTAAAAAATTTAGAGCCTTTTGCCCCTCTTTTCTTTGCAGCGATAGCCGGAGTTTGGCTATTTTGTTCAGGGCTAATATCTGGATATTTTGATAATAGAGCGGATTGCCTGGAGCTTAAAGAGAGACTTTATCACCATCCTTGGCTAAAAAAGGCGCTTAGCGATGATAAAAGGCTTAAGCTGGCAGAGTATATCCATGATCATCACGGAACAGTGGCTGGAAATTTTTTCTTTGGTATTCTTTTGGGTATTACGCCTCTTATAGGTAATATCTTAAATTTGCCTCTAGATATTGCTCACGTGGCTTTTTCTAGTGCAAATTTAGGCTACGCATCTACTCATTTGCAAATATCTTATTATGATTTTTTGTATTACTTAGCTTGCGTATTTTTAATAGGTTCAATTAATCTTTTAGTAAGCTTCGCTCTGGCTCTCAAGGTCTCTTTAATCTCAAGAGATACAAACATAGGAAATCTCTTTTCTTTCTTAAAAAAGCTTTTAAAACAGATGTTAAAGCGTCCTCATGAGTTGATTTTTCCTTTTAAAAATAGATTGGATGAGTAGCTTATAAAACCCCAGCCATCATAGATAGTGCTATAAAAACCAAAAGCATAGATATTATTATCTTGATAAAACCTATAGTGACTTTTTTAATAAGTTTTGCACCAAAAAATGAACCTATAAATGCAAAAACCGTTGCCATAAGAGCCAAATATAAATTTTCATCTATACTGGAAAAATTTGTGCCATATACCATAAGCCTTGAGATATCAACCATAATGGCAATAAATATGCCTGTGGCTACAAACTGCTCCTTTGGCATTTTACATTTTATTAAAAACATACTTCTAAAAGCACCTTGATGCCCAGATAGTCCTCCAAAAAATCCGCTTATAATTCCTCCCAATGGCAGAAATTTAGGCTCAAATTTGATATTTTTAAACTGAGGCATAATATCTATAAATACAAATATCAATATCAAAAATCCTATGATAAATTTTATAGTATCAACTTGAAAATTCATATCAAAAATTTGGTAATTAAAAAGAATTTTTGCGCTACCTAAGGCTTTTAGCGTTAAAGCTCCGATAAACGAAAATATCATGGCTAAAATTCCAAATCTTAGCAATATATCTTTGTTTATAGAGCGAGCAAACAAAGCTCCTTTGAATATATTATTGCCAAAATGCACTATAGCCGTTATCGTTACCGCTACATCCACCGGAAAGAATATCGCCATAACCGGCATTAGCAGTGTGCCAAGTCCGAAACCTGAAAATAGAGTAAACAAAGACGCTATAAAGGCGGCTAGACTAATTATTATAATTTCCAACAAAACTCCTATACATAAAATTATATGTAAAATTTTACTCAAATATCAAAAATGGTGCTTCTAACACATTTCTTATTATCTTAAGCGGCGACATTAGGGTATCTGCCAAAACCTGAGTAGAGTATTTAGGTTTATCAAGTGTTCCGCGCACCTTAATTACGGTTGAAAGCCTGCGATCTTTGCCTAGAATTATCTGATTTACTATCGGGATTGAGCCGATTATCGAGCTTGCGTCCTTTAAAAGCCTTAGCTCCAAATCCACATCTATCTCTTTGGTCGCTAAATTTATAGTCCCGCGGCCACCTATATCTGCGCTTGAGCCATCCAGCTCTATAGCTATAATATTTAGCAAGTCTCCTTTTTTTTCAAATAAAATTTTACCAAATTTTACAGGAAAGCCTTTTTCGGTAAAGTCCGGAGTCTTAAAGATGATTAAAGACGGAACAGAGTTTAGAAATGTCAGTAATTGATTGTAGAATGTATAGCTCTTTAAATTTGCGCCATGCAGCCTTATTTCACCCTTTAAATCATCGGTACTATTTCCGACTATCCTTAGCTTAAAAAATCCACCTTCAAAGCTATCCATGCCAAAAAGGTTGTTTACAAAATCTCCCGTGATATCGTTTGCAAACATATTAAATTTTTTATCACTTTGTATTATGCTGACGTTTCCGCTTTGAGGTCTTGCATTAAATTGAATTTTGTCTTTGACAATACTTCCATTATAGCTTAAAAACTTTAGAGTGCGATTCAGATCTGATATAAATAGATCTGAATTTAATCCGTCAAACTCTAAATTTTTGTTTTTACCGCTACCTTTATCGCTTAAAATTACCTCATTATCTATAACCAAATCCATATTTTTTATATGAACTTCGGTTTTTTTATCTTTGATGTTAATATTTAGATTATTGCTGAGGCTATTTGCAGTTATTAAATTCTCGCCTATCTTTATGTCAAAGCCGTCACTATCGTATTTTGAGCCGTCTTTATTTAAAAATGGCATATTGAATTTCGCATTTCTTAGGCTAATTTCAAAATCATCGAAATTTTTTGTTTTTAATGTGAAGTTTCCACTATTTAATCCAATCTGCTTAATTAAAGGCGAATAATCATAAATTTTTGAAATATCATCTATTCTTATTGTGTTTTCATCTCCGAAACTTAACTGCATTCTTGGATCAAGGATATCAAAAAGCACATCTTTCTTTCTAAAGTCAAGAGAGGCGTTTAGTGGCAAGTTTTTTAATTTTACTATCTCCTCGCCATCAAAACTTAAATCAAATTTATTGATAGTGCCGTTAATATCGCCTTTTTCTTTGGTTGCATCTATGGCTACTTTAATATCCCCCTTAAAAAAATCCATTCCGCTATCTTTGGCATCTACGATTATTTTATCATCTCTTATCTCTACTATCGCCTCTTTTACATTAAACATTGCGCCAGCTATATCAATCTTGCTATCTTTTGCTTTAAATTTGCCATTTGGCGTTACTTTAAGCGGATCAAATTTAATATCAATGCTTATTTTTCCTACATTTCTACCGCTTTTTTGTTCTATCGGCACATTTATATCATAAGCTTTTAGTATAGAATTAACCGCTTTATCGTAGATTGAGTTTGTTTGTAAATTTAAAATTAGTCCGGCATTTTTCTCATCAAAAATTTTATAAATTTCTAAATTTGATCCGTTTAGATTCTTTCCATTCCATCTTGGTTTTTTAAGCTTAAAATAAAGCGTCTCGTTTTTTAGCTCTATATCGGCTTCTTCAACAATTGCAGCAGGCAAGCTATCTTCGAATTTGACCTTTAGATTTTTAGAAACTCCTTTGGCACTAAGTTCATTTAAGAAGAAATTTTGAGTTTTTAGATCAACTTTTCCGCTTAGATTATGCACAAAATAGTTATCCGCTACAATGTAGCCGTATATCCAATTTTTAACATCTTCGTTTAGATTTAGCTTGACATCAAGCTCGTGCATAAAGCTTTTTAGACTGCTTGCGTTTATGTCGCTTACATCGTAGTTTATAATCTCATTTTCAAGGTGAAATTTCATCTTTCCGTCGAGTTCATGGCTTACGAAGGTGCCGTTAAAATCATATATATTATGTCTTATATCGGCATTTGATGTCCCGCTTAGATTTATGTCAAAATCCTTAAAAGCAAGGTTGTAAACATCTATAAACAGCCCATTTTCTTGGCTTGTAAATGTGGTATCAAGAGTTAGATAAGCGGTATCGACATGAAAGGCGTTTTCATAAAACAGCACAGTTAATTCGTTATCTTCAAACTCAATATTTTCTAAAATAATCTCACTAAACAGCCTATCAACCCATACTATATTATTAGTAAGGCTTAAAAAATCTTCGTTTGAGCTATCCTTGTGGCTTGTTTTTGGAATTTTTAATTTTTGAGCCCTTAAAATAAGTTTTTTATCAAGTTTTATATATAATTTCTCTATTTTAAAATCGTTAAAACTTATATTTTCGATGCTGATACCATGCTTTAACGTAACTATAAGGATTGTAAAAAATATGATAAAAAATAGCAGAATATGCCAAATTTTTTTAATTGCCTGTGAGATAATAATCATTTTTTTCCTAAGCTTTTTGGTCTATCTTAGTAGGCCTATAGCTACCGATAGCGTAATTTACCTGCCAAAAGGGACAGTCGGAGAAATTATAACATATCTAAAACAAAGAAATTCTAACATAATCAACATAGATAAATACATTTTGGCCACACTTGGACATCCGCAATCAGGCTGGGTGGATATCAAAAAACAGAGCTTAAGCAAATTTGATTTTCTATACGCTCTTACTACAGCCAAGGCTGCAATGAGCGAGATAACCTTAATACCTGGAGAAACCACGGCTATATTTTTACAAGATATGGCTAAAAGCTTAAATTTAAATGAGCAAATTTTAAATGAAATTTATGATAAAGTCGCACCTTTTGGTGATGGATTTTTTATTCCGGAAACTTACAAGATACCGATTGGAATAAGAGAGAAGCAGCTCATAAATCATTTAGCGAATCTATCAAAAAAACGTCATCAAGAGCTTTCTATTGAGCTACTTGGAAAATTTGATCAAAAAGAGTGGCAAAAATATCTAATAATAGCATCCATCATACAAAAAGAGGCTGCGGATGAGAGTGAAATGCCAATAGTAAGTTCCGTGATATATAACCGCCTTAAAAAAGGAATGAAGCTGCAGATGGACGGAACTTTAAATTACGGACTTTACTCTCACGAGACAATTACGGCCAAAAGAATAAGAGAGGATATGAGTAAATTTAATACATATTTACATGACGGGCTGCCACCAAGTCCTATATGTAGCGTATCTTTGGCTGCGATAAAGGCTGCTGTAAATCCAGAAGAGAGCGAGTTTTTATACTTTGTTAGAGATAAAAAAACAATGAAGCATAAATTTAGCAAAACATACCAAGAACACAGCAGAATAATCGATATGCAAAGATAAAAATCAAAAGAATTTAACCTAAATTTTGATAACATAACACATTTTAATAAAGGGTCTATTATGAGTGATATTATCTGGACAAAAACCGATGAGGCTCCACTTCTTGCAAGCTACTCGCTTTTTCCTATTCTAAAAAGCTTTTTAAACAGAGCAGATATCAGTATAGATGTAGCCGATATCTCGCTTGCGGGTCGTATAATAGCAGCTTTTAGCGATGTTTTAAAAGATGATCAAAAAGAAAAAGATTGGCTGGAAATTTTAGGAAATATGACAGAGGATAAATTTGCCAATATTATAAAACTACCAAATATTTCAGCTTCTATCCCTCAGCTAAACGATGCTATAAATGAACTAAGAGCCAAAGGATATGATCTGCCTTTGTATCCAAATGAGCCAAAAAATGATAAAGAGAGAGAAATTTACAAAAGATACCAAAAAGTGCTTGGAAGTGCCGTAAATCCTGTACTTCGCCAAGGAAATTCGGATCGCAGATGCGTAAGTGCAGTAAAAGAGTATGCTAGAAATAATCCTCATAAGATGGGAGAATTTAAATCAGATAGCAAGTCGGAAGTAGCCTATATGAAGAGTGGAGACTTTTATTTTAATGAAAGATCTATGACTGCAAAGAGTGATGATACTTTAAGAGTTGAATTTACTAACAAAAATGGTGAAAAAACGATATTAAAAGAGATAAAAGTTTTAAAAGGCGAGGTAATAGACGCTACATTTATGAGTGCAAAGGCTTTAAAGCAGTTTATAATAGATCAGATAAAGGATACTAAAGCCAAAGATCTGCTATTTTCCGTTCACCTTAAGGCTACTATGATGAAGGTTAGTGATCCTGTGATATTTGGACATTTTGTTAAAAAGTATTTTATAGAGGCATTTGATGAATTTAAGGATGAGTTTAAGAGTGTTGGAATCAATGAAAATAACGGCTTAAAAGATCTTTTTGAGAGAATTTTAAAACTAGATAAAAACACACAAGATAAAATTAGAGCCAAATTTGATGAAATTTATATCATGCGCCCAGACTTAGCTATGGTAAATTCAGATGCAGGAATTACAAATTTGCATGTCCCAAGTGATATAATCATAGACGCTTCAATGCCTGTGATGATAAGAAATTCTGGTAAAATGTGGGATAAAAACGGAGCCCTTAAAGAGGCTAAAGCCGTAATCCCTGATAGCACATACGCTAAAATTTATGAGGCCGTGATTGAAGATTTTAAACAAAAAGGCACACTTGACCCAAGCAAAATAGGAAGCGTATCAAACGTAGGTCTTATGGCTAAAAAGGCGGAAGAATACGGAAGTCACGACAAAACTTTTATAATGTCTAATGACGGGATTTTAAGAGTAATTAATTTAAATGATGAGGAAATTTTTAAATTTGAGATTTGTAAAGACGACATTTTTAGAATGACTCAGGCGAAGGATGATGCGATAACCGACTGGGTAAATTTGGGGATAAAACGTGCAAAACTTACTAACACTAAAGCGATATTTTGGCTGGATGAAAATAGGGCGCACGATAAAGAGATTATCAAAAAGGTTAAAGAGATACTCTCAAAAAGCGATTTAAGCGGAGTGGATATAGAAATTTTAAGACCTGATCTAGCTTGCAAAAAATCTCTTGACATCATAAGATCTGGCAAAGACTGCATAAGTGTTACCGGAAATGTGCTAAGAGATTATCTAACCGATCTATTTCCTATACTTGAGCTTGGCACGAGCGCGAAGATGCTATCGGTTGTTCCTCTTTTAAATGGTGGAGGCGTGTTTGAGACAGGAGCAGGCGGGTCCGCTCCGAAGATAGCCGAGCAGTTTTTTAATGAAAATCATCTTAGGTGGGATAGTTTAGGAGAATTTTTAGCATTAATTGCGTCTTTAGAGCATTTGGCGAATTTAAAATCAAATCAAAATGCTAAAATTTTATCATCTACTTTAAACTCTGCAGTTTCAAGATGGCTTAAAGAAAACAGATCTCCGCAAAAAGAGGTAAAAACTCCGGATAATCGCAGTAGCCATTTTTATCTGGCGCTTTATTGGGCTGAAGAGTTGACTAAAAATGGTGAAATTTTGGCTGATAAATTTAAAGATATGGCAAAAGAGTTAAAGGAAAATGAGAAAAAGATAGTCCAGGAGCTTTTGGAAGTTCAAGGTCAAAAGATGGATATAAAAGGGTATTATAAATTTGATGAAAATTTAGCCTCTAAGGCGATGAGACCGAGTGAGACTTTTAATAAAATCATAAATTAAGGAAGAGAAATGAAGATTTCAGTAATTGGAGCGGGTAACGTAGGTGCTAGCGCTGCAAGCGCGATAATGCTAAGAAAGATAGCCGATGAGATAGCTTTAGTGGATATATTTGGTAATGTTGCGCTTGCAAAAGCTATGGATTTGGCTCAAAGTGCTGCCGTTTTTGACATTGATGTTAAAATTTCTGGTGGAGATGATTTCTCACTTATAAAAGATAGCGATATAGTCGTAGTAACGGCGGGAAGCCCTAGAAAAGAGGGTCAAAGCAGAGAGGATCTGCTTCTTAAAAATGCTCAGATAGTAAAGAGTACCGTAGAAAAGATCGCTGAATTTGCACCAAATTGCATAATTATAAACGTAACAAACCCTCTTGATATACTAACATTTGTCACATATAAGGTTAGTGGATTTGATAAAAGTAGAATTTTAGGTATGGCTGGAGAGCTTGATTCAGCAAGGCTAAAATTTGAAATTTCAAAAAGGCTAAATTTACAAAATTCTCAGATAAAAGCTCATGTAATGGGTGCTCATAATGACGATATGCTTGTGCTAAAAGATAATATAAACGTAACTTTAAGCGATGATGAATTTGAAGAGATATCAAATGATACAAAGACCGGTGGAGCTAAATTTGTAAAGCTTCTAGGAACTTCAGCCTATTATGCACCAGGAGCTGCGGCGGCTAAGATGTGTGAAGCCATAAAAGATGAGAGCGATGAGTGGTTAAGCTGCTGTGTAGTAGTGGATGATAGCTTAACTTGCGGTCGCAGAGTCAAGCTTAATAAAAACGGAATTGCAAAGATAAAAGATCCAAGTCAAGAGGAAAAAGAGGCGCTTGTAAAGAGCGAAAACGATATAAGAAAAAATATAAATTTCTTGATAGAAAGTAGTGTATTGAGCTAATTTAATGGATATTCACGAGTATCAAGCAAAAGAGATCTTAAAAGAATTCAGTATCAAAATCTCAAACGGCAAACTTGCATATACGAGTCAAGAAGCTTTGGATGCGGCTAAAAATTTAGGCGGAAATATCTTTGCGATTAAAGCTCAAGTTCATGCCGGAGGAAGAGGTCTTGGCGGAGGCGTAAAAATAGCTAAAAGTCTAAGTGAAGTAGAGAATATCGCAAAGAACATGCTTGGTATGTATCTAACTACACCTCAAACCACAAAAAAAGGAAAGCTTGTTCGTAAAATTTATATTGAGCAAGGGCTTAATATAAAAAGGGAATTTTATCTAAGTTTAGCCTTTGATAGAAAGCAAGAAAATATTGCGATTATCGCCTCAAAGGATGGAGGCGTTAGTATAGAGGAGGTTGCTCATAGATCTCCTGAACTGATAAAAAAGATAAACATAGATCCGCAAATCGGACTTTGTAATTTTCACATCTTAAATTTGATTGGATTTTTTAATTTTGACAAAGATTTAAGTAGAAAATTCATTGAAATTTTAAAGAAACTTTATCAAATTTATATACAAAAAGACGCTACTTTAATCGAGATAAATCCTCTTATCTTAAATGATAATGATGAATTTTACGCACTTGATGCAAAGATGAGTTTTGATGATAACGCTTTATTTCGTCACCCTGAAATTTTAGCCCTTAAAGATGAGGGCGAAGAGGAGCCAAGTGAAATTGAAGCCAAGAAAAATCGCTTAAATTATATAAAGCTAAATGGCGATATAGGCTGCATAGTAAATGGTGCAGGGCTTGCTATGGCTACAATGGATGTAATAGAAAACGTCGGAGGAAAGAGTGCAAATTTTTTAGACGTAGGCGGTTCTGCGAGTCCTGAAAGTGTGGCTAAGGCCTTTGAGCTTATACTAAAAGATCCAAACGTCAAAGTGGTTTTTGTAAATATCTTTGGTGGAATCGTTAGATGCGATAGAATTGCAAGCGGAATTTTAGAAGCCGCGAAAAGTATAAATTTAAATACCTCTATAGTCATAAGACTTGATGGGACGAATGCAAAAGAGGCCATGGGCATGCTAAAAGATGCGAATCTTAAAAATTTGCATATAGCTTTTAATCTGTTTGATGGCGCTAAATTGGCTGTAAGCTTAGCGAGAAGTTAGATGAGTATTTTAATAGATAAACAAACAAGAGCCATAGTTCAGGGCTTTACCGGTAAAGAGGGAAGCTTCCATGCTCAAAGCTGCTTAGAGTATGGCACTCAAATAGTTGGCGGAGTTACGCCTTTTAAGGGAGGAAGCACACATCTTGGACTACCTGTTTTTGATACTGTAGCAGAGGCTGTCGAAAAAACTGGCGCTAATACATCTTTAATATTTGTTCCGAGCGCATTTGCCAAAGACGCTATTATAGAGGCTGCGGACAGCGGAATAAAGCTTGCTGTTGTAATTACCGAGCATATAGCCGTGCTTGATATTCTTGCTGCGAAGGCCTATGCTATCAAAAAAGGAATGAAGATTATCGGTCCAAACTGTCCTGGCATCATAAGTTCTGATCTTTGTAAGCTTGGTATTATGCCAAGTTCTGTTTTTAAAAGATCTGATATAAATATTGGTATAATCTCAAAGTCAGGCACCCTTACATATGAAGGCGCAAACGAGATTATAAGAGCGGGATACGGAATATCTACGGCCATAGGAATAGGCGGAGATGCCGTTATAGGGATGGATTATGAGGAGCTTTTGCCTCTTTTTGAAAAAGACGATGATACTAAGGCGATACTTTTGATAGGAGAGATAGGCGGGGATTTAGAGATAAGAGCCTGTAAGATGATAGAGGAGAAAATTTCAAAGCCTATAGTAGCCTTTATCGCTGGAAATTCAGCCCCAAAAGGGCGCAAGATGGGTCATGCCGGAGCCATTATAAACGGCATAGAAGGAAGTGCTGAATATAAGATGAAAGCGCTTAGTAGAGCCGGGGTTCATGTAGTAGATTCCCCAAGCAAGATAGGTGAAAAATTTAAAGAGGTAATGAAATTTTAGTAGCAATGATTGATAGGAGCTCTCTTAAATAAAACTAAAATAATTTTTATCTATTTTTTACAATCTTAAATTTAAGCAAGATTATATAAAAATGCTGGATTTGGAAATTTGAGTCAAGGAAAATATATGCTGATAAGAGATGATGCCCCAGTATGGGTAGACACTACCCGATGTAAGGCGTGTGATATATGTGTGAGTTACTGCCCAGCAGGAGTTTTGGGTATGCGTATAGAGCTTGGTGCAGTACTTGGAAAAATGATAGAGGTTGTTCATCCTGAGGCCTGTATAGGATGTAGAGATTGCGAGCTTCACTGTCCTGATTTTGCCATTTATGTAGCAGATAAGGGCTTTAAATTTGCCAAACTTACTGCAGAAAGTAAAGAAAGAGCCGCAGCAGTCAAAGCAAACCATTATGAAAAGCTAGGAGCCTAAAATGAGAGAGGTAATAGCTAGCGGTAATGAGCTTGTTGCGATGGCGGCCGTGGATTGCGGTTGTAATTTTTTTGGCGGATATCCTATAACCCCTTCAAGCGAGATAGCTCACGAATTGAGTGTTCTTTTGCCAAAAAAGGGTGGTAAATTTATACAGATGGAAGATGAGATAGCAGGAATCTCTGTAGCGCTTGGCGCCGCTATGAGTGGAGCTAAGGCGATGACTGCAAGCTCAGGGCCTGGAATTTCATTAAAAAGTGAGCAAATAGGGCTTGGATTTATCGCCGAAATTCCGATTGTGATAGTAAATGTAATGCGCGGAGGCCCTAGTACAGGACTTCCTACAAGAGTAGCGCAAGGAGACCTGCTTCAAGCCAAAAACCCAAGCCATGGGGATATAAATAGTATCGTTTTAGCTCCTGCTAGCTTAGAAGAGTGTTACACAGAGACGATTAGGGCCTTTAATCTGGCTCAGCGATTTATGACCCCTGTGTTTTTGCTACTTGATGAGACTATAGGACATATGCACGCTAAGGCCATTTTGCCTGAACTTAGCGATATAAAAATAGTAAATAGAGAGCAATTTACAGGCGATCCAAAAGATTATAGACCTTACGAGGCTAAAGCCGATAGACCTGCTGTTCTTAATAAATTTTTTAAAGGCTACAAGTATCATATCACGGGACTTCATCACGGAGTTACTGGCTTTCCGACAGAGGATGGAGAGATAGTCTCATATAATATAAATAGGCTTTTTAATAAGATTAATCTACATCTTGACGAGGTCGAAAACAACGAGGAATTTGAGCTTGAAGATGCCGAAATTTGCATAATAGCTTTTGGAAGTGTTGCTAGAGCGGCAAAAGAGGCGATTTTGAATTTAAGAAAAAATGGAGTAAAAGTAGGTATGTTTAAACCTATAACCCTATTTCCGGCTCCAGAAGCAAAGCTAAAAGAGATAGGTAAGAGATTTAAAAAAATATTAATTTGTGAGCTAAATTTAGGACAATATGTAGGCGAGATTAAAAAAGCTATGCTAAGAGATGACTTTAAGACTCTGCTTAAAGCAAATGGACGCGCGATAAGCCCTCAAGAGATAGTTCAGAAAATAGAGGAGTTTTAAAATGGCATTTAATTACGACAAATATTTAAGAATAGATAAGATGCCGACTCTTTGGTGCTGGGGATGCGGGGATGGAGTGATACTTAAAGCTGTTATTAGAGCGATAGATAGCTTAGGCTGGGATATGAACGATGTATGTGTAGTGTCTGGTATAGGTTGCTCCGGACGATTTAGCTCTTATGTAAATTGCAATACAGTTCATACTACT
The DNA here is from genome assembly GCF_012978835.1 of Campylobacter sp. RM16190. Lineage (NCBI taxonomy): Bacteria > Pseudomonadati > Campylobacterota > Epsilonproteobacteria > Campylobacterales > Campylobacteraceae > Campylobacter > Campylobacter sp. RM16190. Next base: position 82,456 of record NZ_LIWS01000007.1, read on the forward strand.
CATGGACGCGCCATAGCTTATGCAACTGGTATAAAGCTTGCAAATCCGGATAAAAAAGTTATCGTGATAACAGGCGACGGAGATGGGCTTGCGATAGGCGGAAATCACACTATACATGGATGCAGAAGAAATATCGATATAAATCATATTTTGATAAATAACTTTATTTACGGACTTACAAATTCTCAAACCAGCCCTACGACTCCTCGCGGTATGTGGACCGTAACGGCTCAATACGGAAATATAGATCCAACTTTTGACGCATGCAAGCTAGCTACGGCTGCGGGGGCAACTTTTGTAGCCAGAGGAAGCGTGATAGAGCCTGTCAAGATGGAAAAGATGTTAGTAGAAGGTTTTAGTCATGATGGATACTCTTTCTTTGATATTTTTTCAAATTGCCATATAAATTTAGGTAGAAAAAACAAGATGGCAGAGGCAACTAAGACACTTGAATGGATAGACGGTATAACTTTAAGCAAGACAAAATTTGATCTGATGAGTGAAGATGATAGGATTGGCAAATTTCCTCTTGGAGTTTTACACAAAGATAACAGCAAAACCGAATATACAAAGGCTTACGATCAAATCATAAAAGCCGCCCAAAGTGGCGAGAAAATCGACTTTAAGGATATAAATTGAAAAGAGAGCTTAGATTTGTCGGGGTTGGCGGACAGGGTGTAATTTTAGCCGGAGAAATTTTAGCCGCCGCCAAGATAGAGGATGGAGGATATGGGGTCAAAGCATCTACTTATACTTCACAGGTTAGAGGCGGTCCTACTAAAGTTGATATAGTATTAGACGAAAGCGAAATTTTATACCCATATGCAAATGAGGGTGAGATAGAATTTATGCTTGCAACGGCACAAGTAAGCTACAATCTTTTTAAAAGCGGAGTCAAAGAGGGTGGTATAATAGTCATAGAGCCAAATTTGGTCAAAGCTAACGATGAAGATAGAAAAAAGTGGAAAATTTATGAAATTCCTATTATCTCGATAGCTAAGGACGAAGTCGGAAATGTCATCACGCAAAGCGTTGTAGCCTTGGGAGTAGCTGTAGAGATGAGTGGTTGCTTGGATGCCAATTTAGTAAGAGAAGTTATGCTATCAAAGGTACCAAAGAAAGTCTATGAGGCCAATGCTATGGCTTACGAGCTAGGATTAAAATACGCTAAAGAGGCAAAAGAGAGTTAATTAATACAAAATTTATAAAGGAAAAATATGAAAATAGGAATTTTTTACGCTACGGGAAAGGGCGATACCGCAAAGGCTTGCGAGTATCTGGCTTCAAAATTGGGTGCCAAAGTAAAGGCTGTTAAGGAAGTAGAGCAATCAAGCGAGTTTGAAGACTTTGATCTTTTGATTTTAGCAAGCTCAAGTTATGGATTTGGTGAACTTCATGATGATTGGAAAGCAAAATTATGCCTGTTAAAAGAGGCTAAGTTAAAAGGCAAAAAAGTAGCTATTGTAGGAGTTGGCAACCAAGAGCGCCACGGTGATAACTTCTGCGGCGGTGTAGTTGAGTTTTTGCCTTGCATAAAAGGAGCCTTATTGCTTGGTACCAGTGAAAAAGACGGTTATAAATTTGACTACTCTTCATCGTTTATAAATGATAAATTTATAGGTCTTGCGCTCGATACAAAAGGCGATAAGGAGTATGAAAAGCGCATTGATAAGTGGGTAAGCGAGATAAAAAATCAAATTTAGATTTTTATACCGCCAATAGTTAATTGCAATTAGTAAGATATTTCTTGTTAAATAAGTGTATTTTAGCAAGTCTGAACGCTATCTTGCACTTGTTTAGCAATGGATAAAATTATTTATTGCATTTCATTTAGATAAAACAGCTTTAATACTATAAGCATTCACACAAAATTATAAATAATACTTTATATCATGGATAATAAATTTAATTTTATTTATATTGATATTGACTTTTATTTTATATCTTATTATAATTTCAAGAGCATATTTTATTTTCTTATTATAGGAATAAATCATGAAAAACTTTCAAGAAGCACGAAACAGGCTACAGTTGTTTTGCTAGCGATAGCTATGTCGGGATTTGCTCAAGAGGCGGATAAAGTCGTATCCGATAATTCGCTTTTAAAAAAAAGATATAAAAACAAGCGAATATTCGGATATAAAACTAAATATCTTAAAATATGCTTATATCCCCACGGATAAGCTCTTAATGCTTTGGAGCGACAACTCTTATGCTGATAAAGCCATATCAAACCCTGCGATATTGTTTAACGACAAAAGCGATGGCGTAGAGATAAAGGCTTATTATCAAGTTTCAAACGGAATTAAAAATTTTTCCATACCCTACCTTGAAAATATAGAAGAGTTATCAAGCGGTCGGATTAAAGAGATTTTACAAAACGAGATTCGTCTTGTGATTTCAGAGCAACTTCCTGCGGAGATTATGCTTAAAGTTTTAACGGATATAGAGTTTAAGAGAGATTTTATAAGTGATCCAACTAAAACTTTATCCGATTTTGGCTATGATCTAAAGGGCGATTATAAAATAAATATATATGAAGATACCGCCACTACAAAACATCTAATCATACCTAATTCTCCTATTAATTTAGCTCAAAAAAGCAAAATTGATAGCGAGATAGAGTATTTTTTAAAAAATGAAAGTAGTTTATTGTCCAATAATCAGTATAAGAAAATTATTATATATAATTCTAAGTGTAATAATTGCCATAAACCATACGATACTAAAATTTATATCGAATGCACATCTTTACCTACTTGTCAATAAGGAGAAAAAATGGAAAATTTAGTAATTATAGAAAATTCGGCGAATTTTGATCCGAAAGATATCGATAAAATTCAGTTATCCATAGGTTGGACGGAGCAAAAGATATAGACGCGGCTCCTTTGTATTCACACTATGATATGTTTAGAAGCTATGATTATGTAGCTATCGCTAAGATAGGAGAAAAACTATCGGAGTTTTGCATGCTTTTTCGGATAGAGATAATTTCGCCACATCTTATCTTTACTCTATTATGGTTCATAAGGATTATCAACGTAAAGGCGTAGGACGAGCTTTGATGAACGCTTTTAATAAAAGATTTGCTCATACTACGACTTGGGTCGTAACGCCGATTAGCAAAAATAAGGATGCGGTAGCGTTTTTAGAAAAATTCGGTTTTATAGAAAATTCTAAAAATTTCACGATTTGCTCTAGAAAAAGAGTGTCTAGAATAAATATAAATGAGTGATTTTGCTAAGGCTATTTGCGATCAATTTCCAAATTGCATATTTAGCGAAAAGTTCGTTTTAAAAATAGAAGAGTTTTTAAAACAGACTAAATTTATAAGTAGCGCTCAGTGTATGGCATTTGATAAGAGATTAAACGGAAAGATAAATTTGGAAAATTTTAAAGCCGATATATCTAGTATTAATCTATACGCTGAGTATATGCTGCAGAAATATATTTGCAAGGCTATTTTAGATATCAAAAAATATTTAAAGTCGGATGTCGTTAAATTTAACGATATTGAATTTGCTAGCAAAGAGACGCACAATGAAAAGCGAAGCATACTTATATTTAGCGCAAACGACAAAAAGCTTGTGTATAAGCCCTATAACCTAAAACACTTAAAAGTTCTATTAGATATCTTTAATCATATTAAGCAAAATTTAAAATACGATATATCTATGTTTCCTGAAATCTTACACTATGAAAAAGATTATTGCATTATAGAATTTTTAGATAGCGATCAAAATTTAGATGAGACTAGATTATGCTACTGTATAGGGGCGGCTTTAGCTTTTAGTTATTGCTTTAGAATTACCGATCTACATAGCGAAAATATCTTATATGCAAATAACTCTTTTTATATCTTAGATACCGAAACTTGCTTTTATAGAGATGTTTATGCGGATCATTTTGCACTAAGCTATACGGGGCCTTTAACAGCTAAGAATAGTTGCGGACTTTTTGATAGGACTACAAAAGATATGATCGTGCAAATAAATAAAGATTTTGAAGTCTCATTTTTAAGCGATAGAAGAAATAGGCCGAAAATTATTAACATAAAAGATAACGCACATATCGTTTATAGGGGCTTTAAGGATTGTTATAGGGCGATTATGAAGCATAAAGATAAGATTTTAGAGATTATAAATTCAAACGATTTGATATTAAGATTTGTATTTAGACCGACTAGCGTTTATATAAAATGGATGATTTTACTATTTACGCCGTCTTTAAATTTTAAAGATAATATAATCAAACTTCGTAATGAGATGACAAAATATAAAAAAGGAAATATATCTGAAGAAAATTATCAAGATATAATAAAAAACGAGCTAGCCGATATGATACTAACCGATGTGCCGTATTTTTATTATGATACTACAAAAAACTGCATATATCATAAAGATAGATTGGTTGTGGATAATTTTTATAAGGAAAATTTTAGCTTTTTTGTAAAAAGATGGCTTGATAGTATAAATAATAAAAATTTTATAAGTTTGCAAAAAGAACTAAACTACTTAATGGCTTTAAAAAGATAAATATCTCATATATAAATTTGATTTTGATAGAAAATTAAAGGCTTTATATACTTAAACAATATAAATTAGATAATGCTATATGATACGAATCTGTAGCTATATCCATACCTTTAGCAAAGCAAAATATACATTGTCCGTATTTCAAAAAACATATAAGGAATATAGCTACATTACAAATAATATCTTTAAACTTAAGACTTGGTATCAAATACCGATTTTATTTATTTTATAATTAAAAATTACGATTGAGCCTTATTTATACAAAACAGACCCCAGTCTTACCATATTTGAGCCGCATTTTATGGCCAGCTCAAAGTCGCCACTCATCCCCATAGAGCAAATTTTAGCTCCGTGCGGTTCAAGCTCTTCATAAATTTTATGCGTGATTTCAAAGCTTTTTTCGATACTCTTTATATCATCCACGTGCGCGCCGATACTCATCACTCCAACAGGACGTAAGAATTTGCAACTCTCTTTGATAGACAAAAATGTCTCCACCGCCATTTTGGCTTCCACTCCTTGCTTGCTCTCTTCTTCGGCGGAGTTTATCTGAAGCAAGCATTCAAGCTCATAATCAAGCCTTTTATCCACTTCAAGCGCAGCCTTAAGACTCTCACAACTTTGCCAAAGAGTGGGGCGAAGAGATATGAGTTGGTTTATCTTGTTACTTTGAAGACGACCGATAAAGTGCCATTTTATAAGATTCTCAGGCAAAATTTCAGCTAAAATTTGCCGCTTGTTTTTAAGCTCTTGAACTCTATTTTCGCCAAAGTCGATCTGCCCCTCATTAAAAAGCTCTAAAACCTCTTTTGTGGTTACGTTTTTACTAACGGCTATGAGTTTAACCTCTACACCGATGTGCACCTTTTTGATACGCTCTAAAATTTCATCTAAATTTTTCAATTACCGACTCCGCCAAGCCTTAATATATCGTTGAATGTAGCAACTAGCATAAGTGTAATCAATAAAGCCCATCCGCAATATGTTAGGCCGATATAGACTTTTTCATTCATTTCTCGTCTAAAAATCAGCTCATATATATTAAATAGAATATGTCCTCCGTCAAGTGCTGGGATGGGAAGTAAATTTAATACGCCTAAATTTACAGAGATTAAAGCAGTGATTACAAGAAGGGTTGATATACTTATCTGTGCGGCTTTAGAAGTAATATCTGCTATCTGAATTATACCTCCCATATCTTTTATAGGCACCACGCCCTCTATTAGCTTGCCAATGCCTGTAAATATGAGTTTTGAGGCGTTTATCGTCTCATTAAATGCAAATTTTAAAGAGTCAAAACCTCTGCTTTTTAGATTTATAACCTCGCCTGAAGGAGAAATTCCTATAAGTGGTTTTTCTATTTTTTCTCTGAAAAGATTAACGCTTTCGCCTATTTTTGGCGTTAATTTTACAGTTTGTATCTTTTTGTTTCTCTCTATTTCAATTAGGGTTTGAGTTAGCTTTACATTTTTGCTTATATCGTCCCATTCGCGAATTTCTACTCCGTTTATGCTTAAAATTTTATCATTTTTTAGTAGACCGGCTTTTTGCGCGGCTGAATTTGGCATCACATTACCGACCACGGGAGCTAGCCTATCTACACCAATATACCCAAGCACAATAAATATCAAAAATGCTAAAGCGAAGTTAAAAAACGGCCCTGCAAAAAGTATGAAAATCCGTCCAAGGGGGCTAAGTTTGGTATAGCTGTCATCGTCCATATTTTTTAGATTTGGTTTGGTATCATCCTGTCCTTTTAGGCTCACATACCCTCCAAGAGGAATAGCTGAAATCGCATATTCGGTTTGGCCTACGCGTTTTGAGTATAGACTATCTCCAAAGCCTACGCTAAATTTTAAAACTCCTACATTTAAAATTCTAGCTGCCATAAAGTGCCCAAGTTCGTGAAAAAATATTAAAAAAGATATGGCAAAAACAGTTATAAAAAAATACCATGAATAAGCGTAAACACCTAAAATAAGCAACAAAACTACAAAAATTATACTTTTCAATATTTACCTTTTTTATAAAAACTGGCTAAATTTAGCATTTTATTTTAAATTTTACGCTTAATATTAATCTATCTTATCACTAAGCAAAACGGCTATAAATTTAGTGTTTGGATTGGCGTCAAGTGCTATTTTAAGGCTCATTGTAAGAGGTACCGCCAAAAACATTCCGCCGATTCCAAATAAAAATCCCCAAAAAAGTAGACTCATTAATACAACTAGCGTGCTTATACCAAGCTCTTTACCTAAAAATTTAGGCTCTATAAAATTTCCTATTGCAACATTTATTACAAGATATAAGGCTATCGTCCAAACGGTCGAACTTACATCGCTCATCAAGAGTGCAACTAAAATAGCAGGTATTGCAGCTATGACCGAGCCTATAGTTGGTATGAAATTTAAGACAAAGGCTACTATTCCCCAAAGCGGTGCGTAAGGCACACCGATGATATGAAGTCCGATAAAGATCAAAATTCCGGTAGCCAAAGAGGTTAATGACTTAATCTCCAAATATCTTTTCAAATTTGATATGAAGGTATCTACTATCTGGTTTGCTTGAGGATTTTTGCTAGCGAAATACTCGATTTTTTGATGAAATACATTGGTTTCAAACAACATAAAGGTAACTAATAAAAATATAAAAAAGCTCTTTGATACAAGTTCTGTACTCCCTTTTAATAGAGTGCCAAAGGCGGCAAAAATTTTATTAGGGTCAAATTCGCTTGGTACTACTATATCTTGTGTATTGATAATATCATATCTCTCAATGATTTGAATAGTCTGATCGCTAAAAGTTTTAAACTTTTCCTGAAGCTCTGGAAGATAGCCAAGAAGTCCATTTATAGTAGTTATAACAGTATTCGCAATAAAGCCAAGCGTTACAAATACAACTCCAACAACAACTATAAAAGCTAATATTCTAGGAAATTTAAGCCTTTGAAGATAATTTATCGCAGGAGACATTACTATGGCTATAAAAACTGCTATAAGGAAGGGAAATACAACCATACTTGCAGCCTTTAAACCTGCGGCTACAACAACAAAGCTTGCCAGATAGACTATTACTAGATTACTTCTCAAGCAAATATTCCTTTATCTCGCAGATCTTATATATGCAAATATATACTCAAATCCAGAATATAGTGTTAATGCTACGGCAAACCATAAAAGTGCATTGGCAAAAGGCCACTGCATGATCAAAAATCCAATGGCTATCATCTGAAATACCGTTTTTACCTTGCCTGCCATTGAGGCGGCGAAATTTAGCCCCTCTGCAGCCATCACTACTCTAAAACCTGTTATAAAAAATTCTCTTATAAGTATCAGATATATAGCCCAAGGATTGGCTCTATCCATCATCATAAGCCCTAAAAATGCGGCTAAGGTTAGCATCTTATCTGCCAAAGGATCTATTATGGCACCAAGCTTTGTTTTTTGATTCCAAGCTCTTGCGATATATCCGTCAAAAAAATCTGTCACGCTGGCTATTGCAAAAATTAGTCCCGCAAAATAGTTTATCCAGCTAATATGGATATTTTCAAAATGAGTATTTGCATTTACAAGAATATAAAACATAGCAGGCGCCAGTAAAATGCGTAAAAACGCAAGGATATTCGGTAAATTTAAACTCATTTAAATGTTGTTCCGCCATCTATTATAAATGTATGACCGGTTATCCAGCTAGCCTTGCTTGAGCATAAAAATAGACAAGCTCCAGCTAGATCGGTAGGCTGTCCTATGCGATTTAAAGGACTAAGCTTAGCCGTCATATCTCTTACTTCTTCATAGTTTGTAAAGGCTCTTAAAGCATCTGTTTCGATAGGCCCTCCGCTTACCACGTTTACTCTAATGTTTTTTTCTCCAAGCTCTGTTGCGGCGTATCTTGCCATAGCTTCAACAGCAGCCTTTGAGGCTCCGTGACCTGCGTAGTTTTCTATATATACTAAATTTCCGGTTGAACTAAGCGAGATAATACTACCACCGCCGATTTTTTCCATTCTCTTGGCGGCCTCTTGAGCTCCTACCACAAAGGCATTTACAGTAGCGGTAAAGATATTATTTATACCTCTTGGTCGAAGTTTCATAAATTTAGTATATCCACCAACTACGGCACGCCCTGAAATAATCGCATTTGATATAAAAAAGTCCACTCTATCAAAATCGGCATCTATAAGCTCGAAAAGATCCTTATATGTTTCTGGTTCAAGTATATTTAAAGAGTAGGCGCGCGCCTTTATTTTGAACTTATCCTCAAGCCCTTTGGCTTGCGTTTTGGCTAGTTCCTCATTTGAGTTATAGGTAAAAGCAATATTTGCTCCAACTTCTGCAAACTGCTCTACTATTGCCCTTCCTATACCCCTTGTCCCACCGCTTATTACTAAGGTTTTACCTTTAAATTCGTTTTTAAAATCCATTAAAATCCTTTTATCTCATACTGCTTCATAGTCTCTTCTATCTTTTTGAAATTCTCTTTACTAGGTTCGCAAAGCGGCAGCCTATACTCAAGACTTGGAAGTAGTCCCGCTATATACATAGCCGCCTTTATAGGTATAGGATTGCTCTCGCAAAACAACATCTTATTGATATTATAAAGCTTATCATTGATAGCCTTTGCCTTGATATACTCTTCATCAAGAGCCAGATGCGTAAGCTCTGAAATTTTATCAGGAAGCAGGTTTGAAGTTACAGATATAACTCCTTTGCCACCATTTGAAAGGATAGGGTAGTTTATAGCATCCTCTCCGCTTATAACGACCAAATTTGGCTCATGAGCAAGCAAATCTACGCATCTATCGATACTTCCGCTCGCCTCTTTTACGCCAAATATATTTTCACAGTCATTAAAAAGTCTAAAAATCGTGAAAGGTAGTATATCCACACCTACACGACCCGGGACGTTATATAAAAGAACCGGAATTTCAACACTTGAGGCTATTGTTTTATAGTGTTGATATAGTCCTTCTTGGGTAGGTTTATTGTAATACGGCGCAACCGAAAGGATGCCGTCAGCTCCATGAGCTTGGGCAAATTGAGCAAGTCCAACCGCCTCATGAGTAGCGTTACTGCCGGCGCCGGCAAGCACTTTTACATTCGTATTTTTGCATGTCTTTACGGCTATTTCTATACAAATTCTATGTTCATCATGGGTTAGAGTGGCACTCTCTCCGGTAGTTCCCACAGGCACTACTGCGTCTATTCCGTTTTGAATTTGCCTTATAATAAGTTTTTCATAACTTTCTTCATCTAATTTACCGTTTTTAAAAGGTGTTATAAGAGCGGTCATTGCGCCCTTTAGAATCTTTTTCATCATTTTTGATCCTTTCTTAAAATAACTGTAGTAGAAGCCCTATCGGTAAAGTATTTTTTAGAAATTTCATTAATATCTTTACCCTTTAGATTTTCTATCTTCTCTTGAAGCTCAAAAAGAGGTTTTATGTCGCCTTTGATAAGAAAATCCCCATATAAATTCGCAACTCTTGAAGCGCTACCAAAAGAGTGTATGAAGTCCGATTTTATGCTATTTTTTATCTTTGTTAGCTCATCTTGATCTATATTTTCTTTTTTAATACTTTCTAAAATCTGATGTATCTCTTTTTCCACCAATTCGGCTTTTACTCCGGGATTGCAAACCGCTATTATTATAAAAAGACCTTCGTCGATATTGTCCATATTGTAAGCATAAATTTGATTTACTAAACATTTTTCATCAACTAAAATCCTATGCATTACTGAGCTTTTACCACTACTTAAATACTCGCTTATAGCGCCTAACGCCACCTGATCTTGATGGTTAAACGGCGGGGCTTTAAAGGCAATCGCGATCATCTCCACTTCGCTCTCTTTATAAATTTCAACCCTCTTTGCTCCATTTTGAACAGGTTCTACGCAGTGAATATTTGGAATATCCTTTGAGTTTTTAATCTCTTCAAAATGCTTTTTACCAAGCTCGAATGCCGTTTTTTTATCTATATCTCCGCTGATTAATAGTATCGCATTTTTAGGCTGATAAAAGATAGAATGAAATTCTTTTATATCTTCAATTGTCCAGTTTTTAATATCCTCTATAAAACCTATCGGCGTCCAATGGTATGGATGATAGGTAAAGGCTGTATTAAAGAGAGTGAAGTACAAAAAACCTATAGGGTTATTATCTGTACGCCAAAGCCTCTCTTCTAAAACAACATTTCGCTCAGGCTGAAATTCCTTGTCTTTAAGGCTTAAATTCGCCATTATATCAGCGTATAATCCTAGCGATTTGTCTAAATTTTGCTTTGAGCACTTAACAAAATAGTGAGTATAATCAAAGCCTGTGCTTGCGTTATTTATACCGCCAAAACCCTTGACTATCTTGTCGAACTCTCCCGCTTTTAGATTTTTGGTAGATTTGAAATTTAGGTGCTCTAGCATATGAGCTATTCCACTTTTTCCCATTACTTCGTTTCTTGATCCTACCTTGTAAAAAAGATCGATACTGATTACATTTGAGCCTTTATTTACCGGAATGTGATAAATTTTAAACCCGTTTTTAAGTTTAATTTTTGAATATTTTAAAAGCATATTTTTTCCTTATTTTCCTATATCTATTCCCACGGCTTCGCTAATATTTGCGAATCCGTCTCTTTCAAGCAGCTCTAAGAGCTCTAAATTAATATACCTACAAACAGCAGGACCTCTAAATATAAAAGCGGTGTAAATTTGAACCAAATTTGCGCCCATTCTAATACGCCTATAAGCCTCTTCGCCGCTATCTATACCGCCACTTGCGATTAATACGGTTTTACCAAACAATTCATCAGCTACGATCTTAAAGAGGCGTCGAGATTTTTCAGTAATCACTTTACCGCTTAGTCCGCCAAAATTTTGTAAATTTTGTGATTTACTAAGGCTATAATCAACGCTTGTATTGTTTATGATAACCCCGCTTGCACCACCTTCGACTGCTGTTTTACAAATTTCAACTGCTTTTTCATCGTCCATATCTGGTGCAATCTTAAAAATAATAGGTTTTGTAGTTATAGAAGTTAGCCTGTTAAAAAGCTCCTTCACGAACTCTACATTTTGCAGATCACGCAGGTTTAGCGTATTTGGAGAAGAGATGTTTATAACAAAAGCATCACAAATATCGCTAAATTCTTTAGTTAAATTTTCATAATCTTCAAGTGCGTTTTCATTTGGAGTTACTTTATTTTTGCCTATATTTGCAAAAAGAGGTATGACAAAAGGGTATAGTTTTTGAACTCTTTTTGCTATTTTTTTTGCCCCCTCATTGTTAAAACCCATTGCATTTTGGATACTCTCTTCTTCTATAAGCCTAAAAAGACGGGGTTTTTTATTTCCGCTTTGGGGCTTGGGAGTCAAGGTTCCAAACTCAATATGACCAAAGCCAAGCGCTGTTAGCGGCTTTAGCATAGTAGCGTTTTTATCAAATCCTCCGGCGATTCCTATAGGATTATTAAAAACCAAATTAAATAAATTTTGCTGAAGTCTAGCATCATTTACGACACATTTATTGGCAACAAAACTCATTGAACCCGGAAATATCTTATCTGCATAGACCATCGCACACTCCGCTATCGCGTGTGCAGTTTCTGGTTGAAATTTAAAAAAAATAGTTTTTAAATTATTATAATTCAAGATCTTTCCTTTAAATTTTCGCTGATTTTATCAAAACAGAGCTTAAATTAGCGATTTTTATTGCCTTTACAACTATCCTATCTTAGGCAAAGAGCCTTTTAGCTTTTGATAAATTTCACAGCTTTCGCTTAGCTCTTCATCATTGCCAAATCCTACTACCTTACCGCCACTTATAACGGCTATTTTGTCGGCATTTTGAACTGTGCTTAGACGGTGAGCTATTACTATTATTATCTTCTCGTGTTGCAAATTTGATATCGCCTTTGTGATCTCTTTTTCGCTCTCGTTATCAAGAGCCGATGTAGCCTCGTCAAATATCAAAATTTGCGGATCTTTATATAAAGCCCTTGCGATAGCTATCCTTTGGCGCTGACCTCCGGAAAGATTGGTGCCAAACTCATTTAAAATCGTATTAACCCCATCTTCAAGCGCACAAACAAATTCATAAGCATTAGCCATCCTTAAGGCTTTTATCACAGCTTCCTCATCAAATTCTCTTCCGTAAGCTACGTTATTTGCAATCGTATCGTTAAATATATATACGCGCTGAGTAACAAGGCCGATATTATCCCTTAAAGACTTTATATTAATTTCCTTTATATCGGTTTCATTTATTAAAATTTCTCCACCATTTGCATCATAAAACCTCATCAGCAAATTTACGATCGAGCTTTTGCCTCCTCCGCTTGAGCCTACAAGCGCTATCATCTGAGATTTTAAAGCGGTCAAATTTATGCCTTTTAATATCTCTTTATCTGCATAATTTAATCTCACATCTTGAAATTTAACCGACTCTATGACCAAAGGAATCTCTTTGTCTCCGCTTTTTACAGATGGAGTTTTGTCAAGCAACTCAAATGTCCTCTCTGCCGCAGCTACCGCATCTTGAACCTTGTTGTAAAGCTTTGAAATTCTCTTAACCGGGGTATACAGCATAAAAAGTGCGGTCAAAAACGAAAAGAAGCTTCCCATAGTAATTTGTCCGTCAATCACTTCCTTGCCGCCTATTATCACGACTGCGGCAACACCTATACTACCGATAACCTCCATTATAGGGCTTACAGATTCATCTATTTTGACGCTTTTTAAATTTAGCCTAAAAAATTTATTGTTTTCGTCTATAAATCTATTATGTTCGTATTTTTGAGCATTATTTGCCTTGATTATCTCAATATTTGTAAAAATTTCACTAAGCCTAGAGCTAATATCAGAAGTCTTCTCTTGCGCCGCTTTTGATATTTTTTTCATTTTTTTTGCAAGTAAAGAGAGCGGATATATAGCCACGGGAAGCACTATAAGAGCAAAAAAAGCAAGCTGAGCGCTTTGATAGATGACCACGCAAAGAAGCCCCACTATCGTGATACTCTCCCTTATCATCTCCGGAATCATTGAAGAGACTATGCTTCTTATGCGCTCGATATCATTGATATTTCGGCTTATAAGCTCTCCCGTACGAAATTCGTTAAAGAATTTCATGTCTAAATTTAGCAAATTTCCAAGTAGCTTCTCTCTAAATCTACGCACTACGTCTTGTCCTATAAAAGCCGTAAAATAAGCTTGCAGAAAAGTTCCAAGACCCTTTAAAAAGTATATCGCGACTATGGCGTATGGCAATAGATATAATAACTCTTTATTTTTATCTATAAAAATTTTATTTAGCACCGGCTCTATAACCCAGGCTGATGCCGCAGTGCCACCGCTAGCTAAAAGCATTCCGGTTACGGCTAAGGCAAATTGCGGAATATAGTCCTTAAAGTATGGTGCAAATCGCTTAAATACGTCCTTTAAACCCATAGATTTCATATCTTTTCCCACATAGTGCCACTTGGAGTATCCATAATGGCTATTTGCATAGAGGCAAGCTTCTCTCTAATCTCATCGGCTTTAGCGTAATTTTTTAGCTTTTTGGCTTCATTTCGCTCTTCTATTAAGCTTTTTATTTTTGTTTTTTCCTCATCGCTTACACCAAACTGAAAATACTCATATACATCGATTTGTAAAATTCCAAGAACTCTGGCTATTAGCTCTAAATTGGCTAAAATTTCACCTTTTTGAGATTTATCCTTTGGATTTTGATCTAAATTTTCGTTTGCTGTTTTTACAAATTCATCTATTGTGGCAAGTGCTTTGGAGGTATTTAAATCATCTCTCATAGCATTTAGAAACTCTTCTTTAAACTCTATGTTTTCTTTTCCTAAATTTGAGTCTATAACCCGTTTTTTGAGCCTATAAATCTTATCAAGCCTCTTTTTGCTAGCCGACAAATCCTCATCAGAATAGTTAAAATGCGCTCTGTAGTGAGAGCTAAGAAGGTAAAATCTCAAAACCTCGCCTAGATTTTGCTTTAAAGCATCTTTAACAAAGAAGCTATTTCCAAGGCTTTTACTCATCTTTTCATCGTTTACTTTAATAAATCCGTTGTGCATCCAGTATTTTGCCAGGGTTTTTTGCTCGCCGCATCTGCACTGTGCCGCCTCGTTTTCATGATGAGGGAAGAGTAGGTCTATGCCTCCTGCGTGTATGTCTATCTCATAATCTTCTCCGCTTGAGAGATATTTTTTTATCATTGCCACACACTCGGTATGCCAGCCCGGACGACCTCTGCCAAATGGACTTTCGTACCATTTTTCATCAAATTTCCATAATACAAAGTCCTCTTCATTTCTCTTATCTATATTTGACTCAACTCTGGCGATATTTTGATCGCTCTTAGCTTTTCCGCTTAGGCTTAGATACTCGTTATCTTGAGCAGTGTCAAAGTAAATTCCGTCCTCTTCTATCTCATAGGCGATATTTTTGTTTTTTAGATTTAAAATATACTCTATTATAGCATCAAGACACTCGGTAGCCTTTGGCTCTATATCGGCCTCAAGTACGTTTAAAGCCCTCATGTCATCTTTATAGCTTTTTATATATCTAGTCGTGATGGTCTCTAGACTTTCGCCCGTTTCATCCATCTTTTTTAAAATTTTATCATCTATATCAGTGAAGTTTTTTACAAATTTAACATCAAATTTAAGCTCTATCAATACTCTTCTAAGCAGATCAAAGCTAATAGCGCTTTTAGCGTGTCCAAGATGAGAATCGTCATATACTGTTGGCCCACATACGTAAATTCTGACCTTGCCAGCCTTGATAGGCTCGAAATTTAGCTTTTGTTTTTTTACGCTATCAAAAATTTGCATCTATAAATTTCCTTAAAAATATTAAAATAACTATCTCTACGGCTAAAATAGCGACCATAATTGCCAATCTTTTAAAGCTGATTATAGCCAAAAATCGTTTAGTCCCAAAGGCTTTTATTGTAAGAGTAAGCAGCACAAAGCCTCCTATGGAGCTAGCAAGAGCCAGTCCAAAAGCCCCATAATATCTCATTAAAATCACTGCTAGTATTAAATTTATTACTAAGGTTATTACCGAGATTTTAGAGGTAGTTTTTTGCTGCATTTTTGCATGAAGCCATTTTGAAAAAATTTTAGCCAAGCCAAACGGCACAAGTCCTATCATATAAGCCTTTAGTACGAGAGCTGTATTGGTCGTATCTTGCGCATTGAACTGACCTCTTTCAAAGAGTAGCTTTATAATAGGATCTGCCAATATAAAGCCTCCTATTGCCGCACCAAAAAGCAGAAAAAATAAAGTTTCAAACCCTTTATTCATAAATTTTAGAGCCTCTTTTTCGTTGCCGGCTTTTAAATTTCTTGCTATTTTCGGGAAAAGCGCAGTAGAAAGAGCTATGGCAAAGACTGCAAGTGGAAGCTGAAAGATGCGATTAGCGTAAAATAGGTAGCTAATGCTTCCGGATACTAAAAAGCTAGCAAGCCAAGTATCCATAAAAGAGCTTATTTGTATTGCGGATGAACCAAATAAACCATGATAAAAATTAGTAAAAAAGCCCTTTGTATCAGCTCTTTTTCCTTTGACAAATTTAATCATTCCTCCAAAAAATATCTTTGACATAGAGGTAAGATAAAGCGCTATCAAATGAGATATTACTTGTAAAATTCCTCCCGCAACCACTCCGAAGCTCAGATAATAAGCGACAATTTTAGGCTCTTTGCCTTGAGCTAAAATAAGTGCAAATATCATGGCTATATTTAAAAGTGCGGTTGAAAATGCAGTTGTGATAAAGTGTTGTCTATACTGAAGCAAGGTAGCAATAAATGTGACTACGTAAATTAACCCAAGATAATAAAAATTTATCTTTACCAAAGGAACAGCTTGAGAGATTTGACTCTCGTTTAAACCCGTTGCGATAATTTTTGTAAATTGAGGAGCAAATAGATTGACTAATAATGTCAAAATCATTACAAAAGATAAAAATTTTAAAAAAATTTCAGCAGAAAATACGCTTTTGTTTTTAGAGTGAGTGAAATTTGGCAATAATGCATCTCCAAATGCTCCTTCTGCAAAAATTCTGCGAAATAGATTTGGAATTTTAAAAGCTATAAAAAATATATCACTATAAATTCCTGCACCAAGAGTAGAAGCCGTCATCACATCTCTGAAAAATCCTAAGATACGAGACACCATAATGCCGGCACTATTTGAAAAAAAGCCTTTTATAAACATAAATTTCCATTTTGATATTATTGCTGAAATAATATGTAAATTTAGATTTAAAAAACGTAAAATTAAGCCCTATAAACTAGTTTTAATAAAATTTTAGAGAAAATAGACTTGTTTAAAAATAACAAATTTGAGAGAATACTAGGTGGAAAATAATCAAAAAGAGCCAATTTATCTTGATCCTATCATAATGGATACTATAAATCCTTATAGTGAAATTCCTATTTTAGCTAGAAATTTTAATGTCGATATAAATTTTATAGATTTTAAAATTTTAGCAATCATCACAGAGTATAAATTAATAGGAGATAGTGAAAGTAAAATATTGGAAAATGTAGAACTTGATATTTTTGATGACGATAAATTTTATGTAAATCAAGTTGAAAGTATAAAGCAAAGCTACAAAGTAGAATTTTTTGATACAAGAAGAAAAAAACAATATCTACTACCTGATATCTCTATAAGTGCTAATAAAAATCTTACCAAGATAGTAGCTACGGTTTTTAAAAGCAGTGACGTAGTTTATTTTAAAGAATTTGAAAATAAAGTAACTGAATTTATCTATAAAAAATTAATTAAAGTTGGAATTTTAGTAGGAATTAGAAATAAAACTATGAAAAACGAGCTAAGTAAAATTTCATCATTTTTAAGAGTAAACGAGATAATAGATAAAGACTATACTTTTGTAGTAACCTTCGGAGTGGATAAAAAAGAGTCTATTGACGATGCGATTATATATCATTATAAAAATAAGATCCAGAAGACAGATGATAGCGGTAGGATAAACTATGCCAATCGTGGATATTTGCTTGGAGTTACTAAAGATGAGCTTATAATAGAGTACTTAAAGCCTGTCTTAGGAGAGCATGGACGTGATGTAAGAGGTGCCTTATTACCTATCGTAGAGCCTAAAACAACTGTTGTAAAAATGATAGAGCATACAGATGAGATAGAAGAGAGAGTGGATGATTTTGGGATAAAATATTATGCCAAAAAAGCAGGTTATGTCTACGATCAAAAAAATATATTTGACATAAAAGAGGAGCTTGATGTAAACGAGATCTCCTTTAGAGCAACCGGATCTATAGATACGAGACTTGATAATAATGTTGTCTTAAACGTAAAAGAAAAAGATGTTACAAAAGATGCCATAGGCGAGGGAATGAGTGTTGAAGCCAATGAGATAAACATAGAGGGTAATGTCGCTCAAAACGCCGTAATAAAAGCAAATAAGGTAAAAATTGGCGGACAAACTCATGCAAAAGCTCATATAGAGGCTAAAGAGGCTAAAATAGCTGTTCATATCGGTAGTTTTGATGGAGATTACGTTGAGATAGATCGTCTTGAGAATGGAAGAGTTAAGGCAAAAACAGCGAAAATAAAATCTGTTCTTGGCGGTGAAATAATAGCTGAAAAATTAGAGATAGGAGTGCTGGCTTCAAATTCAAATATAATCATAGCCGACACCCTCGAAATAAGGCAGCTTAAGGGCATAAACAATAAAATTCTAGTAGATTTTAGCATGGTAAAAAATACCGGCGAAACTATAAATAAAAATTTAGAAAAAATAAAAGAGATTAGAGAGCAGATAGTAAAAATGCCTAAGCAGCTAGAGGCCAAAAAGTGCATCATAGAAGAAAATAGAGGGCCCATTAATATCATAAAAGAGAAAATGGAGGAATTTAGAGCTTCTAAAAATTCCCCCCCTGTAACTTTTATAAAAAAACTTAGAGAATATCAGCAACTAGTGCATGAATACAACAGTCTTTTGACTGAATTTAACGAAAAAAAATCCAAAATAACAGATCTTAAAGATGAAATTCAAGCCATTCAGGATGGAATTTTTAATTCAAAGGTTATAAATCATAGTAACTGGCGTGAATTTAATGAGATAAAATTTAAGTTAGTAGATCCTCCAAGAGAGATATCTTATGTAACTAGAGAAAATGAAATAGCAAGAGTTTTAACGATTAAAAAAGTAGAAAATGAAAACGGAGAGATCGATTACGTAATCAGGAAAAATAATAATATAAGAAAGGCCTAAAATTGCTTTTTGGTCTTAAATTTAAAAGTGATTTTTACGATTGCTCAATTAAAGATGATGGATCTCTTGAGATAAATTTAAAAAATTCTTGGGATTTTAAATTAAAAAGAGATATCTTAAATCAAATTTCAGCCATTTTATTATCCAAAAAATTTAAAAGAATTATCTTAAATTTTGCAGAAATTACCGAGCTTGACTATGCTGCGGCTCTATTTATAAGCTCAGCTGTTAAAAAATCGGATAAAAAATATGAGCTTATAAATTTACGCAATAGTCATGAGAAAATTTTTACATCAATCAAAAAAGAGTTGTCAATGGCTGTTAAAAAAGACACTCTTGCTCCTGCAAAGAAAATTATCAATATAAAAAATACAAAAAATTTTCTTTATGAAATAGGGGAAAAAATAGGTGAATTTTACTTTGGAGCAGTTCTGTTTTTTACTTTTTTGGGTGAATTTTTAGTTAAATTTATAAAAACTATCTTTATACCAAAGACCCTTAGAATCAAAGAAATTTTAGCTCATTTTGAAAATGCCGCTATCAAGTCAGCGTTTATAGTCTGCCTCACTTCTTTTTTAGTGGGTATAGTTTTAGCTTATCAGGGAGCTAATTTATTAGAGCAGTTTGGCGCAAGTATAATAATAGTCGAGATGATGGGTATGTTAACTCTTAGAGAGATAGCACCTTTGATTGCTGCCATAGTTATCGCCGGACGCCTAGCATCAAGCTATACCGCGCAGATTGGCGTGATGAAGATAACAGAAGAGATAGATGCTATGAAAACTATGGGGTTTGATCCCTTTAAATTTTTAGTCTTGCCAAGAGTTATTGCTCTAATTTTTGCTATGCCTATAATTGTATTTTTAGCCGATTTGATAGGGCTTTTGGGCGAAATGGTAGTATGTCAGACATATCTTGATATTAGTTTTGGCGATTATTTGGCGAGGTTTAAGCAAGAGGTAGAGATAAGACACTTTTACGTGGGTGTTTTTAAGGCTCCATTTTTTGGTATGGTTATAGCATTTATAGGGTGTTGGCGAGGATTTGCAGTTGGCGGAAATACTCAAAGCGTAGGCAAATATACAACCATAAGCGTAGTAAATTCAATATTTGGAGTAATAATGACAGACGCGTTATTTTCTATAATATTTACTCAGCTTGAGGTCTAAGATGATAATAAAAGCTACCGATATAACTACTAAATTTAATGATCGAATTATACATGACAAGGTTAGCTTTCATGTAAAAGATGGTGAAATTTACGGACTTCTTGGCGGTAGCGGTAGCGGTAAATCAACACTTATGAAAACAATGATATACTTAAAAGAGCCAAGCGAAGGCAGAATAGAGATGCTTGGAGAAGATCTATGGTCTATAGGCGAGGCAAAAAGACAAGAGATAAGGCAAAAGTGCGGAGTAATGTTTCAGTTTGGAGCACTTTATACATCTATGAATGTGCTTGAAAATATATATATCTTGCTAAAAGAATATAGCAATATTAGTGAAACAGTCATGAAAGAGATAGCTATGTTTTGGTTGCTTAAAGTAGGATTAAAACCCAATACGGCTCTACTTTATCCAAGTGAGCTAAGCGGTGGTATGAAAAAACGTGTCGCTATGGCAAGAGCTCTTGTATTAAGCCCCAAAATTCTATTTTTAGACGAGCCAAATAGCGGACTTGATCCGATGAGTACAAGGGCTTTTGATGAGCTGGTTTTAGAGCTTAGAGATACTCTTAGCCTAACAGTTGTGATGGTAACGCATGATATAGACAGTATCCAAAGCATATTAGATAGATTTTTAATACTTGAAAATAAAAAGATAGCCTTTGAGGGAAATTTAAACGAGCTTAAAAGCTTTGAAAACAATCCTCTTGAAGAGCTCTTTAGGGCAAGGAAAATTTAGATGGAAAATAAGATAAACTATACTCTTATAGGGCTATTTTTTGTCATAGTCGTGTTTATCGCCGCCGGCTTTATATGGTGGATGATAAGCTATGGAAATAATAAGAACGAATACAGATCATACTACATACTTACAAATGACCTTCCAAACGGGATCAAAAAGGATTCTACTGTTAAATTTATAGGGGTTGATGCGGGAATAGTAAAAGATATTAAATTTGCAAGCCAAAAAGATGCACAAATAGAGATTGAGCTATGGGTAGCTAAAGGGCTTCCTGTTAAAAAAGATAGCACTGTAGTGGCAGAGATTCAAGGAATAACAGGCATAAGCTATCTAAATATACAAAGAGGATCACAAAATAGTTCCTTGTTTAGTGATAGCGAAAAGCCTTATATTACTCTTGAAGAGAGTTTGTTTCAAAAAATAGGCGGAAAGGCTAGTAGCTTAACAGAAAATATCGATAGAACGCTTGCAAATATAAATAAAGTTTTAAACGAAGAGAATACTAAAAAAATATCTTCCATTTTAAAATCCATTGATGAGCTTGCGGCTAACTTAAATAATATTAGTGCAAATACCGATATAAATGGTTCTTTGGAAAATCTAAACAATACTCTTTTGGAGTTTCAAATCTTGGCCAAAAACGGCTCTAAGACACTTGAAAATATCAACTCATTTTCTAATAATTTTTCCAATCTGGCAATTAAGCTAGAAAATTTACAAAGAATCATGGAAGAAAAGATAAAAAGCGGAGAGTATGATATAAAAGATATTTTAAGCTCATTTTCACAAGAGGCTATAACTACATTTTTAGAATTTCAAAAGACTCTGAAAGAATTTAGACAGACTCTTTTTAGGCTGGAGGATAGACCTTATGAATTTTTCTTTAAAGACCCTCAAGACAAGGATAAAAAATGAGAAATTTGGCTATTTTTGTTTTTTCTATATTTATGGCAGGTTGCTCAATAATAGCAAAACCAGCGCCATCTATTGAATATTTTATGCTTGGCAACAATAGCTTTAGTAAGTGTGAAGGTAAAGATAAAATTTTAGTTTTTGTAGAGCAAACTAAAGTTGTTAGCATGTTTGATTCAAGAAGTATAATTAAAATTAACAGCAAAGGGCAAGTAGAGACTATCAAGGGAGTCAAATGGATAACGACACCAAGCGATATGATATATAAGAATTTTCTTGCCGCAATAAATAGTAGTTGCGAGCTTGACGCTAACTTTGATAGAAGAAATTTAGTTCTAAAAACAAATATAATTACACTTCAAACTGATGAAAAGGAGGCTACTATTAGCCTAGGATTTACTATTTTAAAAGATGAAAAAAATTTAAACAGCTCTATTGTAACGTCAAAAAGAACCATTGATGGCAATAATCCGCAAGATGCAATAAGTGCACTAAATTTAGCTATGGATGATATAGTAAGTAAAATTTTAAACGAACTTAAGGAATACAGATGATAAAAGCAATCGAAGGCGTAATAACCAAAAAAGAGCCTGCATATCTGCTACTTAAAACCGCAAGCGGCGTGACATACGGCATATCCATATCGCTTTTTTGCTCGGCAAAGCTTGAAAAAGGCGAAAAAGTAGAGCTTAACATCACGCAAATCATCAGAGAAGACGCAAATTTACTCTACGGGTTTTTAGACGCAAGCGAGCAAAGGATGTTTGAGATGCTCATCAAACTAAACGGTATAGGCGCAAGCACGGCTATGGCAGTATGCTCCAGCCTAAATCCAAACGCCTTTACAAACGCGATCATAAATGGCGACGCGGACGCTCTTAAATCAGTTCCCGGCATCGGTGTAAAAACCGCAAGGCGTATCATAGCCGAGCTAAGCGACGCTAAGCTGGTAACTGATGATACGATGCCAAGCCACCAGCACGAAGCGATTTTGGCGCTTGAGAGTCTTGGATTTAAGCGAGATAAGATATCTAAAGTGCTTTCAACCTGCACGGCAACGAACGTAAGCGAGCTTATCAAAGAAGCTCTTAAAAAACTCGGATAAAGGATGGATATGAAATTTGGAATTTTATTTGGCGCTAGAAGCTACGAGCACGAGATCAGCATCGTAAGCGCGATAGCTCTAAAAAACGTGCTTAAAAGTGAGCCGATGTTCGTATTTTGCGATAAATTTAGGGAGTTTTATCTAATCGAAGCTAAAGACATGAAGGCAAATTTCTTTAGTTCTGGCAACTATAAAAAGAGCAAAAAGCTACTGCTTAAAAACGGTGGATTTTTTGCGGGCGGGATGTTTGGCGAAAAGAAGATAGAAGCTGATGTGTTTATAAATTTGATACACGGCATGGACGGCGAAGACGGTAAAATGGCTGCCTTGCTTGACTTTTACGAGATAAGATATATCGGCCCAAGACTTGAAGCAAGCGCGATGAGCTACAACAAAGAGCTAACCAAACTTTTAGCTGTAAAAGCAGGCGTTAAGGTGCTAAAATACGAAGTCTTACGCAGAGGAGATACGTCAAATTTTGCGCTTCCCGTCATACTAAAACCTGTTCGCCTAGGCAGCTCTATCGGCGTAAGCGTAGTCAAAGATGATAGCGAGCTTGAGTATGCGCAAGATGTGGCGTTTGAGTTTGACACTGAAGTTTTGGTTGAGCCGTTTATAGAGGGCGTTAAGGAATATAACCTAGCAGGCTGCAAGATAGACGGCAAGATAAAATTTTCTATCATCGAAGAGCCAAAAAAGAAAGAATTCCTTGACTACGAGCAAAAATACATGAGCTTTTCAAGTGAGAGCAGGGCAAAGGAAGCTGATATAAGCGAAGCGCTCAAGGCAAAATTAAAAGAGAGTTTTGAGAGAATTTATAGCTGCGGATTTGACGGAGCGCTTATCAGATGTGATTTTTTCGTGATAGATGATGAAGTCTATCTAAACGAGATAAACCCAAATCCTGGAAGCCTTGCGAACTATCTGTTTGACGACTTTGAAGCAACAATAAACGCACTTGCTAAAAACCTTCCTAGAGAGCGGGATATAAGGATAGATTATCAGTTTATCAACTCAATCACCTCCGCAAAAGGCAAACTATAAAACACAAATAAAATATCATCAGGCTGTTAAATTGCTAAATTTGGTAGCCTGATTTAGCCGAATTTAAAGGCTTATGTGTTATATTTTATGTAAAATTTTACATAAAAGAGCAAAAATGACTACATTTAGCAAAGATGAAATTTATACTGCAACCGAAGTCGTTAGAAATTTTAGCGCCGTACTTACTAAAGTAGGCTCAGCTCAGATAAAGCGAGCCGTGATCGTAAAAAATAATAAATTTGAAGCGGTCTTACTTAATATGGCGGAATATGAGCGATTATGCGAGGCCGTGGAGGTTTTACAAGCTATTTACTCATCAAGAAAAAAGGGTGAAAATGGCGAGTAAGGATATCAAATTCGGCGGTAAAATTTACACCATAAGCTATGAAATTTTAAATTTATCATCTAGTCCCGCTATAGTATTTTTACACGGCTGGGGAGCGAATAAGGAAATAATGAAAAAGGCTTTCGGTAAATTTTTAAACGACTTTAAACACGTTTATATCGATA
>NZ_LIWS01000008.1:0-90585 GCF_012978835.1 Campylobacter sp. RM16190
ACAAGGCCTTTAAAATCTATAGACTCCTATAAATTAATATTGTCGGTAGGGATATCTTCTATTTTAATAATTACAGTTTTAGTTGCAGATTCATCAGTAACTGATGTAGAATATTGATTTCCATTAGGATCCCATTTAGAGTCATCGGTTTTGTTTACATGATCACCACCACTTCCACCTATTATAGTAAGTGTTTCACTGCCATTAGCTTTATCTATATCCAATACATCTTGTGCGGTTATATTGAGTTTCGCGTTGTCTGTTTCAGGCAGCTTAATAGATTTGATGTTGTTATTATTTATATGTTTTAAATGAGACAAATCTATCGTATCTTTTCCTGAAATACTATCTATATTTACATTACCATCTTTTTCAGTAAAATTAATTTCTGTTTCAAATTTCATTTTATTATCTATTTGTGAATTATTAGTTTCGGCAACCAATACATCATTATCACCCTCGCCGCCATTGACAAGCTCTACCTTCGATCCGTTTTCTATTACTATTACGTCTGAATCCCCGCCTTTAGGTATGCCGTAATAACCATAATCAGTATCGCCTGATATACCCTGAACTGTAGATTCATTAGTTATTACTATCGTATCTTTTCCTGCATCACCTGCTATAGAGTATGTAGTTTTAGGTAGAGTTATAGTTCCTACAGTAGCACTGTCCACTATGATAGTATCGTCATCTTTGCCAAGATATACCCCGTGTTTTACTGATGCACCTTTTGAGACTTCAACAGTATCGTTTCCTCCTCCTGTCTCTACGCGAGCATTACTATAAATGACTTGTGTTCCCTCGCCGGTTATGGTTACTTTATCATCATCTTCTCCGGCATTACTTAGAGGTCCTCCACTATCAATCCTGCCTACTAGTGCACCGCCTTCAATTTTAATTTCATCGTTTCCGTTGCCAGTTATAATATGTTCCCGTACAATTGTTTGTGTTCCTGTATTTGTTCCGTTTGTTCCTATTACAGTTACAGTGTCGTTGCCTTTTCCTTGTAAAAATACACCATATACATCAGCACCATCACTAATCTCTACTGTGTTTTTTCCAAAGCCATTTATGCCTTGCTCTACTTTTGTCCCTTCTCCTTCTACTTTTATTCCGTCCTCTCCTTCTCCTAAATAAATAGTATTAATTTTTGCTCCGGAATTTATATTTACTTTATCGTCATTTTCTCCGCTATTAATATCTCTGACTTCAGCTTTACTAGTAACATTTATTGTATCATCTCCATCGCCGCTATAAATACTTTGTGTTTTAGATTTGCTAGTAACATTTATTTTATCATCTCCATCGTTACCTTCAATACTGCCTGTTGTTTTTAATTCATTATATAAAAACTTTTTTACTAAGTTGTTTTTATAAGTATCGGTTTTAGAAAATTCTTCCCAAACTTTGTTGTTGTGCTCCCATATTTCATACCTTTTTTACTAAACTCTTCATACTCTTCATCACTATAAATATCAGGCAAGTCTGGCTCAGGAAGAAGATTATCAGGCTTAGGTCCTGTGTAGACATCTTTATATACTGGAGTAATTTTTTCATAATATACGTTTGCTCCTTCTTCAACATTTATTGTATCATCACCCTCGCCACCTGAAACCTTATCCTTTACTACGGTCGATTTTCCAGAAACAGTTATAGTATCCTTGCCACCACCCCCTTCAACGCCACCTTGAATAATGGAGTTATTTTTTATTTCTATAGTATCGTCTCCATCATTGAATCCGCCTCCGTCTCCTAAGACAACAGAACTAGATTCATCTTTAAATTTAGGGTTTGCTCCTATTGTGGAATTATCTACTATGATAGTATCCTTGCCGCCTTCTCCTATTATTTTAAATCCTACTTTAGAATCTTTAACTGTAATCTTGGAATCTGAATAATGTCCCGCATATATAGTACCATGTACAGTAGAATTATCTAAAGTTATCTCTCTGTCTCCTAATCCGTTTAGGTCTAGCGATTGATTGACTACTGAATCTTTTATAGTTACTTTTACATTTCCTGCGAAATTATGATTATCCTGAGTATCTCCTTTTTCTACAATCTCTCGCTCTATTCCACTTCTAATTTCCTTTTCTATAAGAGAGCCTCCAAGTATTTTTATCTCTCCTGCTCCTTTTCCTGCTTCTATATTTCCACTAACTGCCACTTCTCGTTCTTTGCCATCGTCTCCCATTACTTTTATTTTTTTACCTAGTATTGATTTATTATCTAAAGTTATATAATCATCGCCATCTCTACCATAGATACTAGCTCCTACTTTCGCCTCTCCATCCATATTTATAACATCATCTCCGTCGCCTGTATTTATATTGCCATCAACAGTAGATTTGTTTGTCATTGTGATAGTATCCGCACCATCGTTTGTAAAGATATCGCCTTTAACTATTGTGCCTTCTCCATCTATAGATATGGTATCTTTACCGTCTCCGGTGTTAATATCGTTTGTTATCTTAGCTCCGTTTTTCAAAGTTATCTCATCATCTCCTGTTCCAGTAGAGATAAAATCAACGGTTACGCCATCTATGGTGATATTATCCGCTTTATCCGATCCAAATACTCTCACGGGATTTGTATCCTGATCATCTAATACGACTACTCTGTTTTCTAAAGCATTGTATTTTGCTTCATTTACTGAATTTGTTATTACCAGAGGCTTTGCCTCGTCAGAACCAAAAATAACAGTTCCTTTTTCGCTTGTCTTTGAATACCAACCGCCCTCTTTGATAAATTCGCCATCAATAAAGGCTTTATCGAATTTATCATCACCCTTTTGGACTACGCCTTTTTCAAGATTATATTCTCATACTATTTCACTAAACCAATTAGATATATTACTTTTGTTTTCCACTTCAAAACCATCGGTTTTATTGTGAGCTTCAGAGTTATTGTCTATTTTATCCAACTGACTGTTTAAAGCTTTAAAATAGTTAGTGTTTGCTCCGTTGATTTGTGTACCTGAATTATCGGCTGTTGAAGTTGTTTCAATATTACTTCTCATATCATTGTTTGTGCTTGTAGATGTGTATGATGCCATCTCTCTTACATATACAGATGAAGGCAGCTCTATTCCTTTTGGTTGTTCATGTTGATTTGGTTGTTCAGGATTTATAGGTGATTGATTGTTTGATTCTGTTGTGTTAGGAATAGGGCTAGAGTTTACACCTGATATATTTGTATCTGATTGTGGTGAATTGTCTAAATCTCCAAAAGACCTAAATACATTGCTTATATACCCAGAATCTGTAAAGCTGGTTCCTCCTAGACTGATTCCTTCTGCGCTGATAGATCCGCCACCGCCTGCCGCAGTAGCTTCTAAATCTTGTAGTCCTTGTCCTTCCAGTATAGATTTTTGCAAATCGTTTATGTCGGCTAATACATTGCTATTAGAGCCAGAATCTATTAAAGATTCATCCAAAACAAGTTCATCATTTCCCAGTATAGTTATTTCTGTGCCATTTGGGCTAACAATAATAGCTTTAGCGTCAGGAGACAAGGTTACTACTCTTTCGCCAATCATTAGTTCATCGCCTACTTTCAAAATTCTCTCGTTGCCTAAAGAGTCTCTTGCAACAACATTACCAGATAGTTGTTTTATAGTACCTACTAAATTTGACATATGAATCCTTATTAAATTTTATTTTGTGTGAATTATATCGAGAAATGCGACATTAATATATTGTACTTATGTACAGTATGAAGCTGAATCTATAAAATATATTTTTATTGTGATGAAGTAAAGCTTTTTAAAAACTAATTTTTTTGTTTTCATGATTTATTAGCCAAATTTTTGTTTTTAAGCCTTCGCCGCCTGAGTATCCGCCAAGTGAGTTGCCGGCAACCACTCGGTGACAAGGGATGATGATAGGGATTTTGTTTTTGCCGTTTGCAGAGCCGACCGCACGGCAAGCCTTTTGTCTGTCTATATTTTTAGCAAGCTCGGCGTAGGTTATAGTCTTTCCGTAAGGAATTTTAAGCAGCGCTTCATATACGCTTTTTTGAAAAGGAGTGCCTGAAATTTGAAATTTGCATTTAAACTCGCGCAAATTTCCTTTGAAATACTCATCAAGCTCTTTTAAACAAAGCTTTAAATTTTCATCTTTGACCTCTGTTTTTACAAATTTATCCACGAAATTTAGCTCGCAAATTCCGTTTTCGTCTGCGCAAATTTCTAAGATGCCGACAGGGGATTTGAAGTAGGCTTTTTGCAAATTTACTCCTTTTGTTTTGATGCTTTTAAATTTAGCAAATTTTAGTTTAGTTTCTTATGCGTTTTTGGATAAAATAGGGCTAAATAGTTAATGTATTAAGCAATATGTTAAGCATAATTTAGCAAATTTAAACCAAGAAAATTAAAGATAAAGGATAAGTGATGGATTTTTTTAAAGAGTATGAAAAACACGTTGATGAAAGGGCATTGCTTGGTATTCCACCGCTTGATTTAAGCGTAGAACAGACACAGGAAGTTTGCAAGCTTTTAAAAGCGGGCGATAAAAGGCAAGCCGAGCTTATAAATTTGCTTGCTACAAGAGTAAATCCGGGCGTTGATGACGCGGCTAAGATAAAGGCTGAATTTTTAAACGAGATTATAAATCACGATCTTAAAATTTCAGGCATTAATAAGCTAAGCGCGGTAAGCATGCTAAAGCCCATGCTTGGCGGATATAGCGTGATCGTGCTTATAGCCTCGCTTCAAAATAGCGATAAAGCAGTGGCAAAGGCTGCCTGTGAAGTGCTTAAAGAGACGATTTTCGTGCATGATTATTTTAATGACGTGCTAAATTTAAGCAAGAATAACGAATTTGCGCTTGAGGTTATCAACTCTTGGGCACATGCCGAGTGGTTTTTGTCGCGCAAACCGCTTGATGAGGTTATAAAGGCGGTTGTCTTTAAGGTGCCAGGCGAGACGAACACCGATGATCTAAGCCCGGCCAGTGAGGCATTTACTCGCTCTGATATCCCGCTTCATGCTAATGCCATGCTTATTAGAAGACAGCCCGGAAGCCTTGAGAAGATAAAAGAGCTTAAAAAAAGCGGACGTGAAGTAGTTTACGCAGGCGATGTGGTGGGTACCGGCTCAAGTAGAAAAAGCGGCATAAACTCCATCCAGTGGCATCTTGGTCGCGAGATAGAGGGCGTGCCAAACAAAAAAACAGGCGGCATAGTTATTGGCACGACTATCGCTCCGATATTTTTTAACACTGCAGAAGATAGCGGCGCACTACCTATAATCGCTGACGTAAGCTTGCTCGAGACGAGCGATGAGATAGAAATTTATCCGTATAAAGGCGAGATAGTGCGAGCGGGTAAGGTCGTAAGTCGCTTTACGCTTATGCCAAATACCCTACTTGATGAAATTCGAGCAGGCGGGCGTATACCGCTTATCATCGGTCGAGGGCTCTGTATGAAGGCTAGAGCGGCACTAAATTTAGGTGCTGAGGATATATTTACTAAGCCTACACAGCCTAAGGATGAGGGCGAATTTGGCTTTACTCTGGCTCAAAAGATAGTAGGCAAGGCGTGCGGCATAGAGGGTGTAAGGCCAAATTCTTACGTCGAGCCTTTGACTTTGACCGTAGGCAGTCAAGACACCACGGGGCCTATGACAAGAGATGAGATAAAAGAGCTTGCAAGCCTTGGATTTTCGGCCGATTTTGTGCTTCAGAGCTTTTGTCATACGGCTGCTTATCCTAAGCCAAGCGATGCGATTACGCATAAGACTCTGCCGAAATTTATGAATTCTCGCGGCGGAGTTAGTCTAAAACCAGGAGACGGAGTCATACACTCGTGGCTAAATCGCATGGTGCTTCCGGATACCCTTGGAACGGGCGGCGATAGTCATACGCGCTTTCCTATCGGCATAAGCTTTCCTGCAGGAAGCGGTCTTGTGGCGTTTGCGGCGGTGCTTGGCGTAATGCCTTTAAACATGCCCGAGTCCGTTTTAGTGCGATTTAAAGGCAGGCTTCAAAGAGGTGTTACGCTCAGAGATCTTGTAAATGCGATACCTTATTATGCTATTAAGCAAGGACTACTAACCGTAGAAAAGAAAAATAAAAGAAACATCTTTGCGGGCAAAATTTTAGAGATTAAAGGGCTTGAGAGTCTAAAGGTAGAGCAGGCTTTTGAGCTAAGTGACGCTTCAGCCGAACGCTCCGCAGCTGCCTGTGTGGTGGCTCTTGATAAAGCACCGGTGATAGAGTATATAAGATCAAATATAACTCTCATTGAAGCGATGATAAAAGCAGGGTATGAAAGCAGGGCGACTCTTGAGCGAAGAGCTAACAAGATGCGTGAGTGGTTGGCAAATCCAACCCTCCTAAAAGCCGATAGTAACGCCAAGTACGCCGAAGTGATAGAGATAAATTTAGACGAGATAACCGAGCCGATACTTGCTTGTCCGAACGATCCTGACGATGTGGCGACTCTTAGTGAAATTTTAGCCGATGAAAGACGTGCTAAGAAGATCGATGAGGTCTTTGTGGGGAGCTGCATGACAAATATCGGACACTACCGCGCTTTAGCCGAAGTGCTAAGAGGCGAGGGCGAGATACCTACGCGCCTTTGGGTTGTGCCGCCTACGAAGATGGATAAGGATAAGCTTGAGCGTGAGGGGTACTATGACGTGTTTAGAAGCATAAAAGCGCGTATAGAGGTGCCCGGCTGCTCGCTTTGTATGGGAAATCAAGCTCGAGTCGAGGATAACGCCGTGGTCTTTTCGACTTCGACTAGAAATTTTGACAACAGAATGGGGCTTGGCGCGAAGGTCTATCTTGGAAGCGCAGAACTTGCTGCGGTTTGCGCTCTGCTTGGAAGACTTCCGAGCGTGGAAGAGTATATGAGGATAGTTCCTCATAAAATCGCAGGCAAAGAGGATGAAATTTATAGATATCTAAATTTTAATGAGATAGAGAATTTTAAGATAGATTAAATTCCGATTTAAGCGGGTAAATTTGCGAATTTGCCCGCTTGCTAAAGGACTAATATGCATGAAGCAACTCCTTTTTTTATAATCCTAATACTTCTTATCGTAACTTTCTTTATGGCTTTAATCAGACCCAAAGGCATACGTAAGCTAAGAGCGCTTCTTATATGGTTTTTAGTGTTTTTTGGAGATTTGTTGGTAATTTGGATTGTTGGTTATTATTATAGCTATAAGTATGCAAATATAAATATCTATGACGAGCCTAGTATAAATGCTTATTATTTGGGAGAGAGTAAAATTATGAAGGATAATATATATAATTTCCCTGTATTATATCCTACTACAACTAGATTATTCAATTTTCCCGAAAACGTAACCGATGCAAATTTTATATCTTTAATGAACGGCTATGTGGATTTTATAGACTATAAAGAAAAAAGCGAAAACAATGCCACAAACGGTAAGTATTTTAGAATTTATCTTGATAATGATGGAGCCAAAGAGTGTTATTTGTCCACTAAGATAAGCGTTAAAACCTTTTTAAAAAACATCTCAAACAGCCTAATAACTCCTGATGAGCTAGAAAGGTTTTATAACGAACTGCATTCAAACAAAAAAGACGAGAAACAAATCATTAAAGATGTAGAGATACTAATTCAAGATAGAAATATTTCTGTAGCCAATATAGAAATACCGAAGAAAGTAATAAAGTACATTACTGCTAGAATGAAAAACCTCAAAGAGATCTACAAAGATAAATGTATAGCCCGTAAAGAAATTTCAGAAGATGAGATAGCTCCTATTGAGATTTTAACCCAAGATCCTCATGGTCGACCGATGGAACTTAAACCTAATATAACAACTATATTTGATAATTTACTTGGAATAGAATTTAACTATGGAGGAATTATAAAAGATAGAAACACAGGTAAGATATTGGCGGATAATATATATATTATGGTTAGATATAAAGGCATAATGGTAGAGAGTCTTATAAAAGCAGTTGGTAGTCAATCAAGAATATCTTCAACCCGCTGTGACGGTGGTAAGAAGTATCATTTAGAAGAGTGCAATACTAAACTAATAACAGAATTCTTTAAAAAAGATAAGAGGTAAAATTTGAGGCTTCTTTTGCCTCAAATTTGTAGTATCAAAATGAAATTTTATAGCCCAAGCAGGCTTTTAAGCACCATATAAATTATCGCTGCCGATCCACCAGCTATCGGTAGAGTTATAACCCAAGCAAGCACGATAGGCTTAACCATAGCCCAGTTTGCATCCTTATTAAAGACTCCTATTCCAAGAACAGCTCCTATTAGAATATGTGTTGATGAAACAGGAATACCAAGCTTTGTAGCAAAGAGTATCACAGCGCTAGCTCCAAGCTCGGCGCTAAAACCAGTGGTTGGCAGTATCTCTGCAAGTTTAGATCCTATGGTCATGATAACTTCTTTGCCTAAAAACCAGAGTCCTACAACGAGTGCGATACCAAACGTTATCATGGCTATATTTGGAATAGGTGCAGTAGCGTTTATGCTTCCGGTTTTTAATACGTCTAAAATAGCTGCAAAAGGTCCGACAGCATTTGCTATATCGTTTGCTCCATGGGAAAAGGCAAATGATGAGGCTGTAAAAATTTGAAACCAAGAGAAAATTCTATTTGTGCTTTTTTCGGCATCGCTTTTACTCATTACATTTATCATTGCCAAGGTTGCAAGGTATGTTACTATACCTATAACACATATGATCCAGATAGTTCCTATGAGTCCTACATCAAAATTTAGATGTTTAAGCCCCTTAAATAGCATCATCGCAGATATTATAATCGCTCCTACTGCTGCTACGATAGGGATATGCTTTCTCATAGCTCTAAAGGTATCTATTGTTTTTTCGCGCTCTTTCATAGATTTTATAGCCATCTTGTATTCGCTTTTTTCAGCGTCTATATTCTCTTCGTCTATTATCGCTATTTTGCTTAATATTCTTATCTGCTCTTCTACTGGCTTTGTTTTTAGATCTCTTAGATACTGCTCCTTGAAGCTCTTTCTCTCTTTTTTAAGCTTTTTAAGCTCAATCGTAGAAATTCTAGTCGGATTTATAATTCTTGTTTTTATATAGCTATATATCGAGTAAGATAAAATTCCTCCAAGAAGCGGAGAGATGACCCAGCTAATAGCTATCCTGCCAATACCTTGCCAAGATACCATACCCAACGCCTCTTTTCCGTCCATTGTCATAAAACCCATAGTAAGCCCAGCTCCTACAATGCCTCCTACTATAGAGTGAGTAGTTGATATCGGAAGCCCTTTTTTAGAAGCGATAAATAGCCATAATCCAGAACTTAATAGTGCTGACATCATAATAAGCACGAAAAGCATCGGGTCTATCCCGGTTTCAGGAAAGCGTATAATACCCTCTCTAATTGTCTTTGTAACCTCTCCTCCGGCGAAAATAGCTCCACTTAGCTCAAATACGGCAGCTATTATAAGAGCTTGCTTGATTGTAACCGTCTTTGCTCCTACGCTTGTTCCAAAGGAGTTTGCAACGTCGTTGCCACCGATATTAAACGCCATAAATATACCAAATATGCTGGCTATTAAAAATAGTAAGAAATGATGAGACGGGATGTATTCGTATCCCCAGATAAAAAATCCTATAGTAGCTACTGAAAATAGAATAAATGCGAACAGATTATCGCGTGACAAGGTGACCTCCAGAATAAGTCAAAGTGCAATAATTATATCTATAATTTTTTTAAAATAGCCAAAATTTAAGACATTTGCGTATAAAACATGATTTTAACTATCGCACAGTTTTATTGCAAATTTGATCGCCTCTATATAGCTTGAGGTGTCAGCAATGCCTTTATATGCGATATCAAATGCGGTTCCATGATCAACGCTTGTTCTAATTATTGGTAAATTTAGGCTTACGTTTATGCTTTTATCAAAGTAAAGCGCTTTAAGCGGTGCTAGTCCTTGGTCGTGATAGATAGCTACTAGTCTGTTTAAATTTTTAAGAGAGCTTGGATTAAAGGCTGCATCTGGAACAAGAGGGCCTATAAAAATATCTTTTTTAAAATATATGTTAGCTTTTTCTATGGCTATTTTTATTTCATTTTCTTCTTTACCGCCAAGTACTCCGTTATCGCTTGCATGAGGATTAAATCCTAAAACTCCTATTTTTTCAAATTTTGTGCATTTTTGAAGTGATATGAGAAATTTATAAAATTTTTTTGATTTTATCTCTTTTGACACCTTACTAAGGGCTATGTGATCAGTAAAAAGTGCCACAAAAAGTTCGTCGCATCCAAGCATCATTATCGCATCTTTTTTAAATTTATGCTTTAGATAATCTGTGTGGCCTACAAAAGGCACTTTAGCTTTACTCCAAGCTTCTTTGTTGATTGGTAGAGTTGTTATCGCGTCTACCTTGCCTTTTTTGGCTAGTTTTATGGCATTTTTAAAAGAGTCAAACGAAAATTTACCACTGTTTTTGCTAATTTTGCCGGGCTTTATATCAAAACACTTTCCACATTCATAAAAGTTCATATCACTTGGAATGCTAAGATTTAGCTTTTTAGCAACAAGGCTTAACAAGTCTTTATTTATGCAGTAGATTGCCGTTACAAATTTAGAAATTTCTTCATGAGCTTTTAGTGCAATTTCAGGTCCTACGCCATTAATATCGCCT
Source organism: Campylobacter sp. RM16190 (assembly GCF_012978835.1). Taxonomy (NCBI): domain Bacteria; kingdom Pseudomonadati; phylum Campylobacterota; class Epsilonproteobacteria; order Campylobacterales; family Campylobacteraceae; genus Campylobacter; species Campylobacter sp. RM16190. The sequence goes on from NZ_LIWS01000008.1 coordinate 10,637, forward strand.
AGGCTAATTGCTATTTTACGCACTCTATCATCTCTTTTATGGCTTGTTTAAGTCCTACAAAAACACTTCTGGCAATTATACTTTGTCCGATATTTAGCTCTTTAATTTCTGGGATCGACGCTATGTCTTTTACATTTTGGTAGTTTAATCCATGTCCGGCAGCTACTTTTAGCCCCAAATATTCTCCAAATTTAGCGGACTCTTTTATCTTATCAAGCTCTAAATTTATAAGTTCTTTTAGCTCTTTTCTGCTTTTTTGTAACTCTTTAATTGAGTAGTTTGTATTGGCTAGATTCGAGTTTAGCATTAGATAAGTATTTGCGTATGCGCCTGTATGAAGCTCTATCCAATCTGCTTTTAGTCCATGTGCCAGCTGGATACTCTCCTCGGTTGGATCTATAAAAAGAGATACTTCTATCTCGTTTTCTTGAAGCTTTCTTGTAACTTCTTTCAAGTTTGGTATTTCTAAATTTAATCCGCCTTCGGTAGTTAGCTCTTCGCGCTTTTCCGGTACTAACGTAGCTCTTGAAGGTTTTAATTTTAAAACTAAATTTATTATCTCAGAGTCAATAGAACACTCTAAATTTACAGGAATTTTTGAGTGAGTGATAATATTTTTTACATCTGTTTCATGTATATGACGACGATCTTCTCTAAGATGAATAGTTATCTGATTGGCGCCTGCTAAATAGGCTTCAAAACTAGCCAGCAGAACGTCAGGATCGTTTACTTTACGTGCCTCTCTTAAAACAGCTATATGATCAATATTTACACCAAGAAGCATTTTTTGTCCTTTTTAAGACGATTATATTAAATTTTGCTTTAAATTTACAATTGTTATAATCTAAAATCAAATTTTAAAGGATAATACCATGACTATTAGAGAGCGAATTTTAGAAGATATTAAGACTGCTATGAAAGAAAAAGACAACTTCAAGCGTGATACATTAAGACTTATAAACTCTGCAATAAAACAGGTTGAGGTTGATGAGAGAGCCCAGATGAGCGATGAAAAAGTACTTGCAATACTCCAAACTCAGATTAAACGTAGAATTGACTCTGTCGAGCAGTATAAAAAAGGCGGCCGGGATGATTTGGTGCAAAATGAAGAAAACGAGATAAAGATTATCTGCGAATACATGCCAAAACAGCTAAGCGAGGATGAGCTAAGAGCCGAGATAGAAGCGATAATAGCTGAGCTTGGAAGCGGAGCCAATATAGGTGCAGTAATGAAAATAGCAAAAGAAAAAATCGGCGCTAGAAGCGATGGCAAAAGTATAAGCGATTGTGCTAAAAAGCTTCTTTCTTAAACACGTAAATTTACAAAAAGAGATTTTTAAAATCTCTTTTTGTAGTTAAATTATTTTTTATCGTTTGGTATGCTCTCTTCAACCATAGCATCAATAATCTTAAACGTATTGCTACTAAGCTCTTTTAGTTTTGTAAATCTATCTACAAATTTTGAAATATCTTTCATGGAGTAGCCATTTTCGGACTCTTGTAGATTTTTGTAAATCAAACTACTCATCTCTTCTGCAGGAAGTTTTATTTTGTCATAACTCTTTGAGTTGCTAAAGTAATTTTTGCAGTCATTTTCATACCAGCTTCTCATATTATCAGATTGCCTTTGCATATCCTCGTCATTTCCTCTTTCGTTAATGACGTTATTGTATGCAGTTTGTTGATATGTTACCTGCGTTATTTTTCCTATTATTCCCACTGTCTTGTTTTCTACATATTTTGAAATTTTAGCGGTTTTTGTAGCGCCTTGGCTAAATACATTAATAGCCTCTCTGAAATTTGCAACACTTACATTTGCTACTTGGGCTATCTGTGTTATTTTATTTGAGTTATCGTTTAGTTCGTTTGTCTGTTGTTGAAGTGTTTGGATATTTATTCCTATTTCACTTGTTGCTTTTTGTGTATTTTCAGCTAGTTTTCTCACCTCATCTGCTACTACGGCAAATCCTCGTCCGTGTTCTCCCGCACGTGCCGCTTCTATAGCTGCATTTAAGGCTAGAAGGTTGGTTTGCTCTGCTATATCTTTAATTAGATTTACAACTGATGAAATTTCATCAGTTCTGTTTGTAAGGTTTCTTATAGCCTCACTCGAGTCTGTTATAAGATTTTCTAAATCACTCATATTAGAACTAAGCTCATTTACCGCTACTATGCTTTCGCTAGCCCTGTTCGATGTCTCTTGAGCCATAGTAGCTATCTCTGTTAAGTTTTTGATACTTTGATCAAGATCATTTTGAACATCAACAATGCCACTATTTCCATTGCCAAGCTCGCTAAATTTCTCTGACAGAACTCCTCTTGTTTTACCTTTTTGTCCGGCTTTAATACCCTCAACGCCTTCACTCATAGACTCTGCATTGCTTTTAAAAAGTCCTCTAAAACCCTCTACAAATATATTTCTATAGGCTATTCCATTTTCTGCTGATTTTACGCATGTGCCCATCTCTCTTTGCAAAGCTTCTATTTGATCTAGAAGGTCATTGATTCCAAGTGCAATTTGTCCTATAGGTTCATTTGGATCTATATCCAAAATTCTAGGTTCTAAAATACCGTTTCTAGCTTGTGAGATAACGCTTAAAATTTCATCATAATTTACTTTTTTGCCAAAAAACATAATTTTTCCTTTTATAGTCTTTGTAAGTTATTCATTAGCTCATCATAGCTTGTATTTTTTTCTTGTAAAATTTGCGTCAACAGTTTTCCTGAAGCATCTATTCCACCACTTTTTTCTGCATCCAAAAGCCTTTGATATAAAGGTATTATTATTTCAAGTGCTTTAGGATTTGGTTTTCTGCGTACGGAGTAATATCCTATGATGTTGCCTTTTTCATCGATTGATGCGGTAACATTTGCAAAAACCCAATAATAAGATCCGTCAAAACTTCTGTTTTTGACATATGCAAAAATTTCTTGTTTGTTTTTAATGTATTCCCATAAAAATTTAAAAATAATTCTTGGCATATCAGGATGTCTTACTATATTATGCGGTTTGCCTATAAGTTCTGAACTTTTAGCTCCAACAATATCTGCAAAAGGCATATTACAATATGTTATTTTTCCTTTTGTATCCGTCTTTGAGACCAAAAAAGCATCACTACTTACTTGTCGCTCTTTTGAACCATTTGATGTGTAACTCATTTTTTCTTCTTTTTAGTTTAATTTTTTACGGCACTAGCCAGATCCCACATAGGCATAAATATACCAAGTGCTAAAAATACTACCATGACAGCTATAAAACCAATTAAAATAGGCTCTATGTATGCTGAAATGTTATCAACAATATCGTTAAATTTTACTTTATAATAATCGGTTACCTTTTCCATCATTCCATCAATATTTCCACTTTGCTCTCCCGCGCTTATCATCTGTATAAGCATATTTTCATACAGCTCAGTGTCTCTAAAAGCTTCCGTGAGCGGAACTCCTCTTTGAACCCCTATTTTTACCGTAGATACTTTTTTGTTGATCTCTTGATTTGAAACTGTAAGAGTTGCCGTATCAAGAGCTTCCGCTATAGGAATCCCGGCTCTTACAAGTTCTGTAAATATTAGATTGAATCTATTCATAGTCGAAAAAAAGATAATTTTTCCTATCAAGTAAACTTTGAGCATATATTTATCAAAGCCTGATCTAAAATCATCACTTTTTCTGTACATATACTTTATCGCATATATAGTAGCTATAAAGCCTATTAGAATATATAGACCATAATTGCTTAATGCACTTTCAATTCCAAGCAGTATCCTGGTAGGAAGCGGTAAATTTGCACCAAGCTGCTCAAATATCTCTTTAAATTTAGGAACAACATATATCATCAATATTAAAAAAGCTATCGCTATAGCGCATACTACAATAATAGGGTATCTGATTGCTTTTTTAAATTTTTGTTGATTATCCCAAACTTCTTGTAAAATTTCAGCTAACTTAGCAAGCGATTCTGCCATATTTCCGGTATTTTCTCCAAGTTTTACCATTGCTATAACTACATCTCCAAGCTCTGATCTGAATTTTGAGATAGAATCAGTTAAGCTTTGTCCCTGATTTAGATCATCATTAAGAGTAGAGAATATAAATTTTAGTTTTTTATCATCTGTGGCATTTGCTACTTCTTTAATACTATCATGAATCGAAATTCCGGCATTTGTCATAACACTTAGCTGTCTTATAGCTGCTACTAAATTTGGTACTTTGACCTTAGTGCCTTGGAAGAAATTTTGAATCTTAGAAATAATATCTTGAAATTGCTCTTCAAGAGGTATTGTTTTTGTCTCGCCAATTTTTACTATAGCGCCTGCGTTTTTAAGCTTGGCAGCATTTTTTGCTTCATTTTGGTTGTTTGCTTTAAGTACCATCTTTTGGCGACGGCCCTTTGACATATATTCGACTTCAAAATATTTCATACTTTAGCAACCCTTAAAATTTCATCTATTGTAGTTATGCCTTTTGCAGCCCTTATAACCCCATCTTTAAACATGTCTATAAAGCCCTCTTCGTAAGCTACTTTTTTTATCTCTTCTTTTGTGGTTCCGTTTGCTATCATGCTAGCTATAGTATCGCTAATAGGTAGAATTTCACTTATCATTTCACGTCCCATATATCCTGTTTGTGAGCATTTTTCACAACCTACATGCTTATAAAATTGATAATCTTGCGGTAGATAGCTTTCAAACTGCTCTTGCATCTTTAAAGGAAGAGCGGTTTTTTGTTTACAGTAAGGGCATAGTTTTCTAACAAGTCTTTGAGCCTCTATAGCCACTAATGATCCACTAATTAAATAAGATTCAATACCCATATCCACAATTCTAGTTACAGCACTGATTGCATCGTTTGTGTGTAGAGTAGAAAAAACCAAGTGACCCGTAAGTGCCGCTTGTATAGCTATACGAAGCGTCTCTTGATCTCTAATCTCTCCTATCATTATAACATCCGGGTCTTGTCTTAATATAGATCTAAGAGCCGAAGCAAACGTAAGACCAACCTTTTCATTTACGTGAACCTGCTGTATCATATTTAATTGATACTCTACAGGATCCTCGACTGTAATGATTTTTGTTTCAATGCTTTTTATATCGTTTAATGCAGCATATAAAGTTGTGGTTTTGCCTGAACCAGTAGGTCCGGTAACCAATATGATACCATATGGAGCCTTCATTGCCTTATTAAATTTAGCAAAACTTTCAGGGTGCATTCCTAAATTTTCAAGACTAATAAGAACCTTCGATTTATCAAGAATACGTAAAACTATACTCTCACCATTTAAAATAGGTAAGGTAGAGATACGAAAATCATACTCTTTGCCTGCTACTTGGGCAGAAAAACGACCATCTTGAGGCTTTCTTCTCTCGGCGATATCCATATTTGAAAGTAACTTCATACGAGATACCATTGGCGGGAATATGTCTTTGTCAAAAATAAATGTCTCTGTAAGCATACCATCAATTCTACTTCTAACTATACAGTTATTTTCGGTAGGCTCTATATGTATGTCACTAGCTCTGCCTAAAATAGATGTTTTTAAAATAATTTCAATAAGTTTTAATATGCCAGAACTCTCCTCGTTTCCTGCAGTCGCAGTACTTGAAAGTTCTTTCCTAATATCTGCAATTATGCCTTTAACACTTTCGCTAAGCTCTATTTTACTTAGATGTTTATCTATTTGGGACGGATCTGATACCACTACTTTTAGAAGCTTTCTACTGAATATATTTTGTAGTTTGTCTTGAGCCTCGATATCAAAAGGGTTCTTAAAAGCTACATAAACTCTTATTTCATCCTCTTTTATAGGAAGAGCTTCGTGTTTTTTGAGTTGCAACAATGATACTTTTTCAGACAATCTATAGTCTATATCTATAGTATCAAGATCTATGTAGTCAAGATCAAATTTTTTTGCAGTAAATTTTAAAAATTCTGTTAAATCTATAATAAATTTTTCGACTATATTGGATAGTCTTATCCTTTGAGTTCTGTATAGCTCCGCTAATATATTCATAATATTTTGTTCTGATATATCTGCGGATATATCTTTTATTGCTTGTTCAAACTTTATCTTTTCATTTAGTAGTTTTTCTATATCTTGTTTTTGTTGCTCTGATATTATATTATTTTTAAAAGCAGTAGATAAAAATAAATCATAAATTATATCTGCCACTTTATACTCCTTTTTGACTTGCTATAAAAATGAATTCTAATTTAATATATTAAGTTTTATACACTATGCTAATACTCCTTAATATATAATCAAATTTATAAAAAATTATTAAACTTGATTAACGGTAAAATACAAATTTTATATAGCGTTACTTTCAATATGTTTTATTAAATCTTCAATCTCTTTTGAGTTTGCTTTGTCGTTGTAAATTCTAAGTACCTTAACTGCATCATATTTTTGCCCTAAATTATACTTGGACTTCGCAAAAATTACCCAACTCTCTTCATTTTCGCTATTTAGCTCATTTGCTATTAGAGCCCATTTTTCACTATTTTTATAATCCTCTATATCATAGTATTTTTTAGCTATAAGCACAGCTAAATCAGAGCTGTTTGACTTATCAAATTTTGTTTTTAACTCATCTACAGATATATCTAAATTCGATGATTGTATCTCAAATTTAAATACCTTTTGGCTATCTATAGAGTTATCATTCTTAAGACTAACGTTTTCTGCATTTAAATTTATGGTCTCTTCTGTAGGTGCGCTAAGTATAACCTGTTTTCTTATTCCAGTCATTTCGCCTGATGCCATTTCTATTGTGTCTTGATCAGTAGCTTTTAACTCCTGAGTTGTTTGATCAAGATCATTTTTTGCCAAGGATTGTTGTATGTCATTAATATCATTGGTCTCTACGGTAGACTCATTATCTGTTTTGCTGCCAACATTTAATGTATTGTTGTCTGTGGCAGGTAGAGTATCTTTTATTATAACTTCTGATGGCTTTGTTTGATTTATTGTGGTATTTTTTATCTCGTATGTCGAAGAGCTATTTTTTGCAATATTTATAGACATATCTTCAAAATAAAAAAATACAAGCGAGGCGGTAGTTACAGATGCGGCAAGTAGTGCTACAAGCATATAGGTTTGATATTTTTTATCTCTATTGCCTTTGCTACTTTTTCTTTGTTTATCATAAACTCTCCATTTTCTTTCAAGTTCTAATATCTCTTGTACTTCAAGCATTTATAAGCTCCGATCTGATGGCAGACATCTCTAAAATTTTAGTATTCATAGTATCAGTACTAATAACGGTTGGTTGATTTTCTTCAAAATATTCATAGAGCTCAAAAAAGTTAAACATCAACTTATTAAGCATTGTTAGGCTACCTTTGATTAATCGACTTATTAATTCAAATTGCTCGTCTGTAAATTTTAAAAATTGATAATCAAATTTTTTAGCCTGTAATTTACTTTCCAAATAAACTCTCATATCATTAATATCAATAGAACCTATATCTATACTCTCCCAAATTCTAGCCTGAAAATAGTCCTTTGTCAATATATCTCCATTATCCGTTTTGCGAACAGTAAATATAAATCTAAAAAATCCACTATCTGAAAGGAGTCTGATTTTTTCTATTAAAATTTCAGGATAGAGTTGAGCTTCATCTAAAAATACTGTAAATATTTTTTTATTATTCTCGTCAAATTTTGTATTGCAAATTTTAACGAACTGCTCATATGTCTCTACTTTGTCTTTCGGTTCTTCTTTGAATATTGCTTCATAGAGAGAACTCATAAATTCAGATTCATTAAAAAAAGGATAAGAAAAAAATATGATATCATCTCGATCTTTAAGATCTTTTACTATCTTTTTTAATAAAAAAGTTTTTCCGCCGCCAGGTTTTCCATAAAACACTATAAGCTTTACAGGTTTTTCTATAAGGTTCATAATCTTTTTATATGCCGCAACAGATTTATCTAAATGTATATACTCGTTTTCATTGCTATCTTCGGTAAACAAATTTTTTATTATAGTATATCTATTGCTGCTCATATGTTGACCTTGAAAATCCTAAATCTTTAAGAGTTTGTTTTACTGGAGTAGGTGATGATATATCTATGATTCTAGGTGTTATTATAAACACAAGCTCTGTTGTTCTAAGTTGATCTTTTGTGCTTTTAAATGCATTTCCAACAACTGGAATATCACCCAAGAAAGGTACTTTTGTGTTTTCTTTGCCTTTGGTTTGAGCTATTAGCCCACCAAGAACTATTGTATCTCCGCTATTTACGTGAACTACTGTTGAAAGTTTCTTTTGGATAGTATCCGGAGCTATCTCTCTTATAGTAGTAGTCTGTCTTGTGTCGTCCTCGTTGTATTTAAAGCTACTTAATGAAGGATTGATTCTTAGCATAATCTTATTATCGTCAGAAACTTCAGGAAGTAAATTTAGTAAAATTCCTATAAAAACTGAGTATTGTTTGTAAGTTACAGTTGTCTTTCCGCTTAATGCGTTGTTGTTTGTACTCTCTTCTTGGACTCTGTAGTTTATGTTATCTCCAACAGAGATAAGGGCTTGTTGATTATTAAGAGTAGCTATCTTTGGACTTGATACTATCTTTGTCTTTCCATTTACTTCAAGGAAGTTGATTACCCCATCCAGATTGAAAGTAAATCCGGGTATTAGATTTAGATTTTGAGACAATCCCCCTCTTAAATTTCCTTGATCAATATTTCTGCTTGACCAATGTATTGTATTTCCGGGAGTTGTTCCATATTTAAATTTTGGCACTACAATAGGATTGCCACTGGAGTCTTTTTCTATTGTTTCTTCCATGCTTATAGGTATAAATCTATTAAAAAGACCCGTCTTAAAACCTATATTAAATTTGCTCCAATCAACTCCCTTTGTGTAACTATTCGATAGATCAACAGATATTATAGATACATCTATAAGTACTTGTTTTTTTAATCTTTTTTGAAGATCATCAATATATTCTGATACTCTTTTTATTTGAGCAGCGGTTCCTGTAACTGTAACAAGTCCCGCGTTAGCATTTATTATAGGATCCGGGGCTACAATACTCTCTGTGGTGTTATTTAATATGGCTTTGATTTCAGAATCAAGTTTTTCCCAAAAATCGAATCTTTCAATACTTCTGATTACGTTATCTAGCTTTCCGCCACCTTTTGTAATATCTGAAACATCGCCGTCATCCTGATCATTTCCTACTTCAATAGGCGCAGAATCTACAGATGCTTTAGTAATAGCAGCACCCTCTCTAATAGATGTTATATAATCAATTTTAAATGTTTTTGTTTGCAGTGCAGAAATTCTTAATATTCCTTTATCAAAGGTATGGTATATATTTTTTTCATGTAACAATATATTGAAAATTTCATTAAGAGTCATATCTTTTATGTTGATTCCCGATATCTCTTCGTTTATTGCATTTTTGGCGAATTGGTCTTTTGTGATAACGCTAAAATGGCATATATCAGAAAGTTGCGTTAAGATTTCTTGTATGGATACCTGTTCGCTTATTTTTAAGTTAAAAATTCTTTTATCGCAACTATCCTTAGCCAAAGCCGGATATGTTGAAAAAAGAATTAAAGCTATTATGGCTATAAATTTATTTAATCTTAATACCAACATTATTTCTTCCTTTTGTAATATTTAGTTCTAAATTTTGATCTTTATTTACTAGCATCACACTTGATGCCTTTATTTTTTTAAGTGTATAATCTCCTACTTTTTCGCCGACTTTATACCATTTATTATTAATTTTTGCTCTATCATTAAATATAGCATGCAAGCCGAGAGCTTCTCCGGAACTAGCATTGTCATCATGTATAATTTTTGACCTTTTTGGTACCAAAAAAGGATCTTGTAGTTTGTTTATATTGGTTTCGTTAAGACCTTTTCTGGGCGTATTTATTGACTGAAACATCTTGTCATACTCTTGAATGTCAGAATTTTTTGTCTCATTGTCTTGAGCAAGAATCTTTTGAATTTGCCCCTGTGTTTGCTCAATATTAGGCTTCTCCTGAGTTGAGTTATTTGCAAGAGCAATATAAAAAGACACAGAAGTAAGTAGTATTATTTTATAAAATTTCATTAATATTTCATCCCCCATACATAGATACCAACAGTTCCTATTAGGTCTTTTTTGGTAGAATTAATATCCATATGATTAACATCTACAACTAAATCGGATTCTTCAATAGAATTTATATAGCCTACAATATCCTTAAAACTGCCTTCAAGGTCTATTTTTATATCAAGCACCTGTTCTATTTTTTTTGGAGTAGGATTTTTAAACTCATTTGAAATTTTTGTTATTTTAACGCTATTTTTATTAGCTAAAAATGCCAAGCTATCTAAAAATTTAGCCCAATTTTGTTCGTTAAAAAGAAGATATGATAATTCTTGCAATTTATTGTCAAAGTATTGGTTTGTAAATTTTGCTGTGTCTAGCTCTTTGTTTAAAGAATTTAGTCTGTTTTGCTGCTCTTTTATTTTAAAATTCATATCCCCGTTTACAGTAACAGAAGCTAAATAGTTATTTGTATCATTAAGCTTTCTTGATATTTCTTCATTTTGACTCAATGTTGTTTCATAATATTGTTGAGCAGGATCCCATGTAATTAGGTATGTTAAAAAAGCTACTATAACAAGTGTTCCAAGAAGCATCATAGATACTTCACTATCCTTTTTACTATCAAAATAAGTGTCTATTTTTACTAGAATATTATCTTTTTTCATTATTTTATCTTTACCGTGACGTTACTTTCGTACATCGAATTTTGCTTGTTTGGGTCAAAAATAATCTCTTGTGTTGTTATAGAGTATTTCACCTGCTTGCTTACATTTTCGATAAATTCAGTTAGTTGTTTTTCATTTTGACTAAGTAGCATTATAGTCATATTTTTATCCGTATTTACAACTTTACCAACCTTTATATCTTTTTCGCTAATAAGTTTTGTAAGCTCATAAAGAACTATACTTTTCATAGGATAGTTTGCTTTTTTATCATAAATTTCAGTTAATAGGCTCTTTCTAAAGTCTATCTTCTCGTTCTCTTCATCAAAAACTTTTTTTGTATTTTGATATTCGTTGGCCAGTCTTGTCAATGCAGACTCTATCCTTACTTTTTCCGCATGGGCTATATTGTACTCATCTGTTAGCATATTAGTGTTTTGTTCTGTAATAAAGCCATATATGTATTGATATGATGGATATAAAAATGCTAATAAAAATCCAGCCGCTATATATAGAATCAATTTTCCACTATTTCTTTTGAATAGTGGCGGTGGTCTTAAAAATAGAGAAAAGTTAAAATTGTTATCATTTGTTTCTTTGTAGTCTTGTGCAAATACAGACATAAGAGCATGAAAGCCAGTTACTTGAACCTCTTTTGTGTTTATAGATATCTTAAGATCAAAAGAATTTACAGGTATGCCTATCTTGCTCTCTAAAGAGTTGTAAAATTTACTTATATCAATATCGCTTAATACAAATAAATTTTGAATTTTTATACCATAAATTCTACTTAAGCTATTTAAAACATCACTTATATAGTATGAAATTTCATCAAAAATTTGAGATAAAAACTCTTTATCTCTATCATCTTCAGTGTCTTTTAGAATTTTTTCAAATTCAAGCTCGTCAACTCTGTTTTCACGCAGTGCAGAAAACTTATCGTTAATTGTTTTTATAGAGTATCTTAGTGGTCTTGACTGTAGATAATCGCCGTTTTTATATACAGATATGAAAGCATCGTCATTTTGCATAACCAAAAATGCATCTATGTTTTGTGACGACAGAAGGTTCTTTTTATACGGAGCTGCAAACATAAGCGGAGCAGCTACAATATAGTCTATATAAGAGACTCTTCTTGCTATTGGAGAAAATATTTGGTTTATTATTGCATTTTCTATTACAAAAAGGTTAAAAATTCTATTTTCAGAGCCAGTGTGCTCAAGTTCGCTATATGTGATTTTATATTCTTTGGATGTATCTAAGTCAAATTCTTCATAGGCTTTAATTGTAATGAGATCTGGAATATCTGCATCCTCGCTTCCACCAGGTATCTCTACCGAGCCTATCATCAATTCTTTATATTTTAAGTAAGATATAAAAAAACTATTTTTATTTACTTTTTCTATATTACATTCTGAGAATTCGTTGTTTAAAAATATATATGAATTTTGGGTATATGCATCTATAGATACTATACCGCTCCCACTTTTCTTATTTTTGTTTTTGTTTGGCATATTGCAATCACTTTAAAATATAAAATAACACTTACCATTTTAATAAAAAACAAATTAAAAATCAATAGTTATTTATTTTGTTTATGATTTTTCCATCCTTGTGCCAGTCTTTTTTAACAATTACTATAAGTTTTAAAAATATTTTTTTATCTGTTAATTTTGATATCGTTTTTCGTGAATTTATTCCGATTCTCTTAATTGTTTCGCCATTTTTTCCAATAATCATTGATTTATGTATCTCTTTATCGGTTATTATTGAGGCAAAAATTTCTATAATTTCACTTTTTTCTTTAATTTTATCTATGATCACATCGGTAGAGTAGGGTAGCTCATCACTTAAATTATCATATATCGCCTCAAGTATAAATTCTTTATAAATTTCTTTTTCGTTAGTGGGTGTTAAAAACTCCGGATCGTAAAAGTACTCATGCTCAGGCAAAAGCTTGCAAATTTCATCCAGCAGAGGCTTTTTGTAAGTCTGTTTTTTTATACTGAAAGGCAGTAAGGCTACGAATTTATCTTGGAATTTGGAGTATGCAGATATTTTTTCTAAAATTTTATCATTTGAAACTTCATCAACCTTTGTTAAAACCAAGATATGAGGCACCGCAGGCTTTAAATTTAAAAATTTCTCATACTCCTGCGTTGAGTCATGAACCGAGGATAAAAATACAATCACGTCACAATCGCTCATTGATTTTATAGCTTCGTTTATCATTAGTTTGTTTAGCGTTTTATCACTCTCGTGAAGTCCTGGTGTGTCGGTAAAGATTATCTGATCTTCACAGTTCATCACGATACCGCTTATCTTGCGCCTTGTCGCGTTTTGTTTGTGTGAAACGATTGTGATTTTTTCATTGAGTAGGCAGTTTAGTAGTGAGCTTTTGCCCGCGTTTGTTCTGCCGATTATGCTTACAAAGCCTGATTTCATAGTATGTATCTTGCTAGATCTTGATCTTTTATTATATCTCCCAGCCTGTCTTCCACAAGCGCTTTATCAATCTCTATAGTTTTTCCGCTATTTTCGCTAGCCTCAAAGCTTATATCTTCTATAACTCGCTCGATTACCGTGTGAAGTCTTCTTGCGCCGATATCTTCCATCTTCTCATTTGCATTTTGGGCTATTTTGGCTATGGCTCTTATAGCTTCATCTTGAAATTTAAGCTCGACATTTTCGGTTTTTAAAAGCGCTTCATATTGTTTTAAAAGCGAATGTTTTGGCTGTGTCAAAATTTGATAAAGCGCATCCTCGTCAAGACTGCTTAGCTCGACTCTAAGCGGAAATCTTCCTTGAAGCTCAGGTATCAGATCGCTTGGCTTACTTATATGAAACGCACCCGCTGCGATAAAAAGTATATGATCTGTCTTTATAACGCCAAATTTTGTAGTTACGGTTGAGCCTTCAACTATAGGCAAAAGATCTCTTTGAACCCCCTCTTTACTTGGATCTTGCCTACTTGAATTTCCGGAATTAACGGCGACTTTATCAATCTCATCGATAAAGATGATACCTTCGTTTTCAGCCCTTCTTAAAGCTTCAGCCTTGATACTTTCCATATCTAAAATTTTATCGCTAGCTTCGTTTTTAAGAGCCTCTTTAGCGTCTTTTACTTTCATCTCTTTTTTTACGGTTTTGTTGCTTAATCCTATGATTTTTACAAAACTCTCTTGCATTTGAGCCATGTCGGGTGGCACATTAGCTCCCGCGTCAAAGCTACTTTGCGTGATCTCGATCTCGATGTTTAGATCGTCAAGGTCTCCGTTTTTAAGCCTTGTTTTCATCTTCTCATAACTTCTTTCATAATCAACCTTTTTCTCTTCGCTTGCTCCGGTTGGAAGCGGCGGAAGAAGCTTTTTTATGATCTTATCCTCTACGTACTCGTCGATTTTATCTTGATTTTTCTCTCTAAATTCGGTTTTTACAAGACTTATAGCAGCCGCAACCAGATCTCTTACCATAGACTCCACATCGCGCCCGACAAAACCAACTTCGGTGTATTTGCTTGCCTCTACTTTGATAAAAGGCAAGCCCATCATCTTTGAAAGACGACGTGCTATCTCGGTTTTACCGACGCCCGTTGAGCCTATCATAAGTATATTTTTAGGTACAATGTCATCTTGCATCGATTTTTCAAGCTTCATTCTGCGATATCTGTTTCTAAGTGCAATTGCTATGATTTTTTTAGCGTCTTTTTGACCGATTACATAATCATCTAAAAATTTCACTATCTCTTTTGGGGTTAAATTCATACTCTCTCTTTATTCTAAAACATAAGTTTTTATATTTGTATTTGTGTATATGCAGACTTCTCCTGCTATTTTTAAGCTCTCTTTTACAAGCTCTTCTTCGTCAATTTGTGCAAATTTATCAAGTGCTCTTGCTGCACAAAGTGCGAAATTTCCTCCGCTTCCTATGGCTGCTATCTTGCCGTCTTCAGGCTCGACAACATCGCCCGTGCCGCTTAGCAGAAAAATTTTATCGCGATTTAGCACTAGCATCATCGCTTCAAGTTTGCGTAGATACTTATCTTTACGCCACTCTTTGCTAAATTCTATCACAGCCTTTAGTAGATCGCCTTTAGCGTGCTCTAGGTTGTTTTCAAACATATCAAATAGATTAAACGCATCGGCAGTGCTTCCTGCAAAGCCCGCTAGAACCTTGCCGTTATGAATTTTGCGAATTTTAACGGCATTTGCTTTAAGAACCGTGTTGCCAAAGCTTACTTGCCCGTCTCCACCGATCACGGATTTATTTTTGCCTTTGTAGGCTAGTATGGTTGTTGCATGAAACACTATTCGCCCTCGACTTCTAGCTTAAGCTTGGCGTGAATTCCATGTCCTAACTTCACATCTACGTCAAAAATTCCTGTTGATTTTATATGTCCGTCGGTATCAAAGCTCTTTTTGTCTATGGCTAGATTGTGCTTTTCTTCAAGGGCGTGAGCGATCTCGTCTTTTGTAACGGCACCAAACAGCGAGCCGTTAGCGCCAAGCGGTTTTTTGATAACCAGCTTTATATTTTCAAGTTGCTCTTTTAGGGTTTCTAAATTCGCAAGTTCGTATTTTAGCTCTTCTGCCTTCCTTTTTTGAGCCGCTTCATATTGGCGAAGCACATCAGGAGTTGCAGCTTTTGCTAGGCCTCTGCCTATTAAGAAGTTGTTTCCATAGCCGTCTTTTACCTCTTTTATCTCTCCTGCTTTGCCAAGAGATTTTACGTCTTTTATCAGTAATACTTTCATTGCTTATCCTTATTTAATTTAAATTTTAGTTAAATTTACGCCCGTTTTTGCGCCCTATAATAAACCTTAACGCATTTAGCTTTATAAACCCGTCGGCATCTTTTTGATCATAAACGTTATCTTCTTCGAATGTACAAAACGCTTCACTAAAGAGATTATCGTTCTTGCTGTCTCTGCCTAGTATGATTACATTTCCTTTGTATAGCTCGACTTTTACGCTTCCATTTACGTTTTCTTGGCTTTTGTCTATTAGCGCTTGAAGCATTATTCGCTCAGGCGAAAACCAGTATCCGTTGTAGATTAATTCGGCGTATTTTGGCATGAGTTCGTCTTTAAGGTGAGCGGCTCCTCTGTCAAGAGTTATACTCTCTATGGCTCGGTGAGCCTTTAGCATTATCGTCCCGCCCGGAGTTTCGTAGCAACCGCGAGATTTCATGCCTACCGAGCGATTTTCTACTATATCAAGTCTTCCTATACCGTGTTTTGCACCAAGGCGGTTAAGCTCGGCCAAAATTTCCGCAGGACTTAATCTCTTGCCGTTTATGCTTACGGGATCGCCTTTTTCGTATCCTATCTCTATGATTTCGCTCTCATTTGGTGCGTTTTTCGGATCGACTGTCCATCTCCACATATCTTTTTCTGGTGCATTGGCTGGATTTTCAAGCACTAAGCCTTCATAGCTTATGTGGAGTAAATTTGCATCCATAGAGTATGGACTTTTGCCCGGTTTTTTTTCTATCTTGATACCGTTTTTTTCCGCATAAGCTAGTAGTTTTTCTCTACTGTTTAGATCCCACTCTCTCCAAGGAGCAATTATAGTAAGATTATCTCCTATGGCGTAGTATCCAAGCTCAAATCTAACTTGATCGTTTCCTTTTCCTGTTGCGCCGTGACTTACTCCATCGGCTCCTATACTTGCCGCTATCTCTGCTTGTCTTTTTGCTATAAGCGGTCGAGCGATGGATGTACCAAGCAGATATTCGCCCTCATAGATGGCGTTTGCTCTAAACATCGGAAATACAAAATCTCTTACAAATTCCTCTTTCAAATCTTCTATAAAGATATTTTCAGGTTTTATGCCAAGTTCAAGCGCTTTTACTCTTGCAGGCTCAAGTTCTTCGCCTTGACCGATATCGGCGGTAAAAGTTATAACTTCGCATTTGTACTCATCTTGAAGCCATTTTAAAATAATGCTTGTGTCAAGACCGCCTGAGTATGCCAAAACAACCTTTTTAACATCTTTTTTCATCATAAAATCCTTTGAAAATTAGATTTGTAATTTTAGCTAAATTTAATTAATTTTTACTAAATATTTGAGTAAATAAAAACTATCAACCGCTCCGTAATATAATGATAATTAATATTAAATTTATTACAAATTAGTTACTATTTTCTCACTGGAATATATTCTAAAATGGAGGTTTGTATGCTTAAAATTAAAAAGACCGCAGCAGCTTTTGCTTGCATTGCTAGTTCTTCTTATCTGCTTGGAGCGGAATTAATTCAGCTTGATCAAGTAGTAGTAACTGCCGGAGGATTTGAGCAAGATATAAAAGAGGCTCCGGCAAGTGTCTCTGTGATTGATAATAAAAAATTGTCTCAAGGAGTCTTTAAATCTTTGCACAATATAGCAAATAAGACTCCTGGAGTTAGTATGGTGGGAGGAGAAGATGGTCCTGCTAGCGGAATTTCGATAAGAGGCATGGAAAGCTCTCAAACATTAATACTAATAGACGGGAAAAGAGTAAGTTCTAGTGCTGCCAATCCAAAGGGTGGGGCAGGTGATATGAACTCCAATTTCATTCCTCCTGTCGATGCGATAGAGCGAGTAGAGATAATAAGAGGTCCTATGAGTTCGCTATATGGAAGTGATGCAGTAGGTGGAGTTATAAATATAATAACAAAAAAGAGTGCTAATAAATTTAGCGGATCGGTAGGATTTTCATATCTTTTACAAAATCACGATGGAATAGGCGATCATAGACAGATGGATTTTTATCTAAATGCGCCTATTTTAGATGATAAGTTAGCTGTTCAACTTTGGGGATATAAGAAACTAAGAGATGAAGATGAGTATAAAGGCGGATATCAGCGAAGCGATAAAAAGAGTTTAAGTGCTAAAATTTGGATAACCCCCGATGAGCATAATAAATTTTATTTGCTAGGTTCAAAAGATATGCATGATTACTCAAGAACGGTAGGCAAAACGGCTACTTTAAAAACAAACAAGCTTATAAATAACTATGATTATGATAGATATAGCTATGGCTTGGGGTATGTTGGCGATTTTAATATTTTAAATGCTGATATAAGCTATATCTATGATCAGACTCAGAGAACAAGTCTGTTTGATAGCCTTGCACCTGCGACCGTAAAAAATAATAATTTTAATTCTAAATTTAGTACCTTTTTGGACTCTCATACCTTGACATTTGGATATGATTTTAGTAAGCAAGCTGTTGAGACTACTTTTATAGTTTCAAACGCATTAAAATCTGGACTTAAAAATCCTGCCGAATACTCTATGAAAGAGCACGCTCTATTTTTAGAGGATGAGTGGGAGATTTTAATGGATAGTTTGTATTTGACTTTTGGTGGAAGATGGACTCATAACCAGTATTTTGGTAGTCACTTCTCTCCTAGAATTTATGCAGTTTATAATATCAACGATAACTGGACTATAAAAGGCGGAGTGGCAACCGGGTATAAAAGTCCTAATATAAATCAAATTTCGCCTGAGGTGGGAACTATTCAGGGTGGATGGAGAATAGTTGATTTTGGAAATAAAGATTTAAAGCCTGAAAAGAGTACCACTTATGAGATCGCTACTCATTACGATAACGGTAGCGACTTTCGTGCAAATGTAACTTTGTTTAAAAACGAGTTTAAAAATAAAATTTTAGATACTGATGGAAGCAATCTAAACAAAATTCCCGCATACGAGGGTTGCACAGGAGCACCTCATGTAAAATGTCCAGGATGGGGAACCTATTTTAATATAGACGGAGCCGATGTTTGGGGTATTGAGCTTGGCGGCGATTACGATATAAACCAAAAGCTAAATTTAAGTGCATCATAC
The DNA here is from genome assembly GCF_012978835.1 of Campylobacter sp. RM16190. Lineage (NCBI taxonomy): Bacteria > Pseudomonadati > Campylobacterota > Epsilonproteobacteria > Campylobacterales > Campylobacteraceae > Campylobacter > Campylobacter sp. RM16190. The sequence goes on from NZ_LIWS01000008.1 coordinate 29,188, forward strand.
ACATACAACAACTCCAAAATAAAAACCGGCAATCCTATTATAAGTACACCTAAAGGCGATGTTAGCTTCGATCAAACAACGCTTTCTAGGCTGGATGGTAAGTCTTTAACAGCAACTCCTCAGCATAAGGCCAATATGATTATCACTTATGAACCAATTAATAAGGTTTCGACATTTATAGGAGCAAACTACGAAAGTGAGCTAACTAGCGTAAAATTTGGTCCCGGAAATAAGGTAAGCGAAAATAATAAAAAGCTATTTACTGCGGATATCGGTGTGAATTGGAGCATAAATGATAATCTATCTTTAAATTTTACCGCCTACAATATATTTGACAATGTTAGATATGATGAGGGCTTGGCTGATGATGGCAATTACTACTGGTATCCTGAAGAGGGAAGAAGATTTTTGTTTAAGATTAATGCAAAATGGTAGTTAGAGTATTTTTATACATTATGTTAGGATTTGGTTTTTTAGCTGGTGCGCCGAATCAAAATGTAAAGCCCATAAAGGGCTTTGTCTATAATTATTTCGACATTGAAATTTCAAATTTAAAAGCTAACAATGGTGAAAATTATCGGATATTTCAGGCTATTCCAAAAGGTAAAAAGAGCTATAAAAATGTTATTTATATGCTTGATGCCAATGCACAGTTTCCTATGATTTTAAATTTATATAGGCCGACTAAAGAGCCACCTCTCATAATAGCTATAGGATACGATACAAATTTAGCCTATGATAGGAAAAGACGCACAAGAGACTATACCCCAAAGACTCTTGGTGACGAATTTGTCAAAGGCGGAGGAGCTGATCTATTTTATAAATTTATAAAAGAGATTTTAATGCCCTTTGTTGAGTTTAAATTTGACACAAAAGAGAGTCAAAAGACACTTTATGGACACTCTTTTGGCGGACTTTTTACTCTGTTTGCTATGCTTAAAAATGAAGAGTTGTTTGATGATTTCTTTATAGCCTCTCCATCTTTATGGTGGGGAGATTCGCTTATTTTAAAAGAAGCTGTTTTAAATGGTAAATTTAGAGATAAAATAAAGGCTAAATTTGTAAATTTAAGCATAGGAGAGCTTGAAAAAAGAGCCGGAAAAACTGATAAAGAAGGCTTATTGAAGGCTAGCAATTTGGCTGAAATTTTAAGAAATAGTAATATTTCATATAGATTTAAAATTTACAAAAACCAGACTCATGGTAGTGTGATACCGCTAAATTTGCAAGATCTTTTAAAATACTACGACAAATAACCATATCTACTCTTGTGTTTAAGAGATTTTTGGATAAAATCTTACAATGAGAGTAGATAAATTTTTAAATACAGTAAACATTACAAAGCGCCGTGCGGTCAGTGAAGATATGTGTAAAAGTGGCGTAGTAAGCATAAACGGAGTCGTAGCAAAGCCTGCCAAGGAGATTAAGATAGGTGACAAGATCACGATCAAATTTCTAGCCAAAGAAGTAAGCTACGAGGTTTTAGCCATCCCTGTTACAAAAAGTATCCCAAAATCAGCCCAAAGCGAGTATGTAAAAGAGTTATGAAGAGAGAATTTATTCTGAATTTAAACGAGCTTGACGAGATTACTAAAATTCTCCCACAAGAGGGAGTTATAATATTAAAAGGCGATCTGGCTAGTGGCAAAACTACTTTAGTAAAAGCTATCGCCAAGGCTCGCGGTATAGATTCTGATGTCACTTCTCCTACTTTTTCTGTTATGCAAGGATATGAAAATAACGTATTTCACTATGATATTTTTCAAAATGGATTTGAAGGAATTTTAAAAAACGGACTATTTGAAAATTTTTTTGAAGAAGGGCTACACTTAGTAGAGTGGGGTGATGATGAGCTTGAGGATATGCTTAAAAAATTTAATATCGCTTATGTTAAAATTTTAATTACACCTCATGAAAGAGGGCGCAAATACGAGGTTTTCGGTGCATAAACTTGAGATAAAAGAGCTAAAAAAAACTATTAAAAAATCAAATATAATTAAAGGAATCTCTCTTGAGGTAAAAAGCGGAGAAGTTGTGGGTCTGCTTGGTCCAAATGGGGCCGGCAAGACGACAACTTTTTATATGATTTGTGGATTAATTACTCCAAGTAGCGGAAATATACTGCTTGATGATGTCGATATTACAAATGTTCCGCTTCATAAACGCGCACAGATGGGCATAGGGTATCTGCCTCAAGAATCAAGCATATTTAAAGATCTAAGCGTAGAAGAGAATCTGCTTCTTGGTGCTGAAATTTTATACAAAGACAGTGATATCATAGAAAAAAAAGTCAATGAAATGTTAAATCTGCTAAATATTGAGCCGATTCGTCTAAGAAAGGGAGTGAGCCTAAGCGGAGGTGAGAGAAGGCGCTGTGAGATAGCAAGAAGCCTGATGATAACGCCTAAATTTTTACTTCTTGACGAGCCTTTCGCTGGAGTTGATCCTATAGCCGTCTTTGATATTCAAAATATAGTAAGAGATCTTAAAAATTTGGGAATAGGCGTATTAATAACCGATCATAATGTGCGTGAAACTTTGGCGATTTGCGATAGAGCGTATGTTATAAAAGACGGTTCTTTATTGGCTTTTGGAAATGCCAAAGAGGTGGCTAACGATAAACTCGTTAAGACCCATTATCTTGGCGAAGAATTTAGGCTTTTAGAATAAGTTTATGATATGTTGCGTCAAACAGAGTCGCTTGCCTTAAAAGGTAAGTTATCTGCCACTCTTAGAAGCTGGCTTCCTATACTTAGTTCAAGCATTGAAGAGTTAAAAGAGACGCTGGAGCCATTTGTCGCAGACAATCCATTTGTAACTATAGAACATAGAAGTCAAAACTATTTTAAAAAGAACTACTTTACTGAAATTTCTAAAAATTCAGTTAGTGACAGTATTGAAACTTATACTATTTTTAAAGAGAGTTTGTATGATAAGCTAATATCTCAAATAGATAAACCTCTTTTCCCTACGAAAAAATCTCAAGATATCGCAAAAAAGATAGTAGAGTGCCTTAGCGACGAGGGATATTTTGAGTGGAATGATGAAATTTTTACAGGGTTTGATAGAGATGAAGTGGAGCGCGTTAGGAGCAGATTTGCCTATCTTGAGCCGTGTGGTGTAGGGGCGTATGATTATAAAGAGAGTTTTTTGTTTCAGCTTAATGAATTTGAGCTTGATGACGAGCTATACAAGAGTGCTAAATTTATAATAGAAAATTTTGAAAATTTAGACAGGATTACTAAAATCAACAGGTATGATGAGGCTATTGCTATAGTGCGTAAGTTTAAAAATCCTCCTGCAATTGAGTATTTAAGCGATCAAGTAGCAAAAATTCCAGATATTTTTATAAGTAGTGGCAGTGCCGGAATAGAGATAGGTATAAATGATGAATTTTACCCTGAAATTTTACTTGATACAGAAGGTCTTGATACTAAAAATGAGTTTGTAAGTAGTCGTATAAAAGAAGCAAAAGATCTTGTAGATGCCCTTGATATGCGCAAAGCAACTCTTAGAAAAATAGCTTTAATGATAGTAGAATATCAATATGATTATTTTTTCGGTGGAGATATGAAGCCAATGAAGCTAAAAGATATTGCCGATGATCTTGGCAGGAATCCATCCACTATTTCTAGGGCGATCTCAAATAAATATCTGCAGTGTTCGCGAGGCTTGGTGCCTATAAAAAGCTTTTTTTCCGCAGCTATTGATGAAGAAGTCTCAAATTCCACAATTAAGGATTTTGTGACTGATATTGTGAAAAACGAAAATCCGCAAAAGCCTCTAAGCGATCTTAAAATTTTAGAGCTCATACAATCAAAATTTGGTGTAACTATGGTAAGAAGAACTATCACAAAGTATAGAAAAGCCTTAAATATAGGTAGCTCTAGCGAAAGAAAAAGAATATATATGATGCAAGGCTAGGCACTTACAAATATCTCTTGCTCTTTAAAATACGGTTTTAAGCTCTCGTAAGCGTTTTGAATTTTTTCAAATTTTTCTCTATATTCTTTTTTTATTTTTTCAGACTTTTGTGTATGACGGTCTGGATGATAAATTTTGACAAGCTCAAGATATCTGCTTCTAACACTTTCAAAATCACTATTTTGCCCACATTCAAGTGTTTTAAAATGTTCTGAAAATAAGTCTGCTAAGGCTGAGAATCTGCGAACAAATTTTTGTGAATTTTGAATATTGGCTTCACGTTTAAATTTTATAAATTTATCTTTGTCGTATCTAAAATATGTGCAAAATCTCATATGTTCACTTTTATCAAAGAGTTCATCAAATCCTGATGTTTCGTTCGCATTGGCTATTTTTATGATAAGGTAATTTTGATCGTCATTTATAAAAATTTGAGATTTTTTAAATTTTTGAGCAATATAGCTTATAAATAAAGCGTTTGATCTATCAAATCTAAATCTTGCCTCGTTATCTACAAATTCGATATCTGCAAAGATGGTAATTTTCAGAGAATTTTCTTGCTTATACAGTAGTTTGATTGTTATGTATTCTGCAAATTTGATATTTAGCTCGTCTTTATGTGTTTGGTTATAAATTTTAGTAATAAATTTAAAAAAATATTTTCTCTGAATTATCTCATTTTCATCGTAAAATGAGATAATCTTATCCTTTTTTCCAAGAGTCTTAGTGAAATTTTTTTTCATCATTGCTTGAAGTTCGGAAAAAAGTATGCCGTCGCTTGTTTCGATGCTTAAAGATTCTAAAGTTTGCCTTATATTCATTAAAATATCTCCAAAATTGGCTATTTTTAATAAAAAGCAATTAGCGTTCCAGACTCTCCCAGATAGGCTCTTTATCAAGATTTACATATTCTTTCAAACCTTCATAAGGCTTATATTCATTTTTATATACCAAGCTAGGGCAGTTTTTGACATAATATCCTAAGTATATCCAACGCAAATTTAGTCTTAATGCTAGATAAATTTGCTGGTATATAGAAAATTTTCCTAAAGATAGATAGGCAAAATCAGGATCGTAGTAAAAATAAATTGATGAAATTCCACCCTTTATAATATCTATAAGGTCAACTCCGACAAGCCTTTTATCTACATAGTAAGAGATCTCTTTGCCAAAATCTCCATATCCGGCTACATAAAGATCATAGTATTTTACTAGGTCAAGTTCGTAATACTTCCACTCTCTCTTTTTTTCCATAAATTTATGATATTTTTTATACAGTCTTAGATGCTCTTCGTCTACAATCGGATCTGAAATAAATATAGAAGTATTTGTATTTTTTTTAATTGTTCTGCGAACGGATTTACTAAATTTAAAATTTTGAGCATCAACTCTTATACTGACGCACTCTTGGCAGTTATTACAATTTGGCTTAGAAAAATATCTGCCAAATCTCCTAAAGCCATGTTTTACCATCGCGTCATTTGTATCAAAATCACAATCACTTATATAACTATACTCCATCCTTGAGTCTCTATCCTTAAGGTATGGGCATAGACTTGGAAGCGTGGAAAACGGGATTATCATATCTTCCTTATGTCGCTATCTTTTACGTATTTCATAAATTCATCGCGAAGTGCTTGCTCTTTGTGAGCGATAGCCTCTTCTTTGCTCACGACATGCTTTTTAACCTCTTTTTTAGGTGTCTCGCCGAGTTCTTTTATCATCTCTTTTTTTATATCTTTTAAACTATCGAAAAAATCATTCATTTAAAGTTCCTCTTTTAGCTTTCTATTCTCTTTTACTTTTTGGATTGCCACAGTTATTGCAGCTATTACCTCTTCATTGCTCTCATTATCTTTTGTTTTCATATTTTCAAGCAATGACGGCATCTTGGTTTCTGTGTATGAAGTATCAAAAAATCCACGTCTAAAGTCACGCTCCTTGCTAATGCTTAGCAAAAACGGGATCGTCGTTTTTACGTCGCCTTCTATGGTAAATTCATCTAGCGCGCGTTTTAGCTTATTTACCGCTAGATCGTAGCTTGTCGCACGAACGATAAGCTTTGCAAGCAAACTATCGTAAAACGGCGGAATTTGATAGTCTTTGTAAAGATGACTATCCACGCGCACGCTAGGGCCAAGAGCGGGGTAGTAGCCTGAAATTCGCCCCGGGCTTGGGATGAAATTTTGCCACGCGTCCTCAGCCGTGATACGAGCTTCTATGGCAAAGCCTTGAGTAACGACATCGCTTTGTTGCATATGAAGTATGCCGCCTGCGGCTATTCTTATTTGCATCACTATAAGATCAACACCCGTTATCTCTTCGGTTACGCCGTGCTCGACTTGAATTCTTGTATTCATCTCCATAAAATAGAAGTTATTGTAATCATCAAGTAAAAACTCAACCGTTCCTGCATTTGTATAATTAACCGCTTTTGCAGCAGCAACCGCAGTAACACCCATGCTTTTACGTAAATTTTCGCTTATACTCGGACTTGGCGCGATCTCTAAAATTTTTTGGTGTCTGCGCTGTATGGAGCAGTCACGCTCGGCTAAGTGAATGATATTGCCGTATTTATCGCCCACTATTTGAAATTCGATGTGGCGCGGATTGATGACGTATTTTTCCATAAATACTTCATCGTTATTAAAAAACGCCTTAGCTTCGCGTTTGCAGCTTTCAAAGCTACTTTCAAGCTCTTCTTCTTTCCACACGACGCGAATTCCTCTTCCGCCCCCGCCCCCACTTGCTTTTAATATAACGGGATAGCCGATCTTTTCGGCAAAAAGCTTGATGTCTTCCATGGTTTCGTTATTTAGCTTTTCAGTGCCAGGAACTACGGGAATTCCGTTTTTATTCATTAGATAGCGAGCTATGTTTTTATTACCCATTTTGCGTATCACGTCCGCATTTGGACCGATAAATATGAGCCCAGCGTCTTGCACCTCTTTTGCAAATTCGTAATTTTCACTTAAAAATCCATATCCTGGGTGTATAGCGTCCGCTCCGCATGCCTTTGCGACCTCTACGATGCGCTTTGCATCAAGATAGCCTTTGATCGGATCTATACCTATCTGATAAGCTTCGTCGGCAACTTTTACGTGAAGGCAGTCTTGATCGGGCTTTGTGTAGATGGCTACGTTTTTGATGTGTAGGTCTTTGCAGGCGCGAATAATTCGTACGGCTATTTCACCACGGTTGGCGATTAGAATTTTATGTATCACTTCTTTTCCTTAATCTTACGACTTTTTATCATAATTCAATTATCTCAAAATATTTTTTATGAAATTTGTGATCTTAAATTTAAACTTTATAACGATAGCATAAAGATTTTTTATTGATGATTAAATTTTATAAAATTTAAGACTTTATGGTGAAATTTGTAAATTTATAAGGGCTTTTTAGAAATTTATGAAAGATTTAAGAAAGGTTTGGTTATACTTCGAGCCTTACTTAATTATATTGTGCGCTCGTAGCTCAGCTGGATAGAGCATTTGATTGCGGTTCAAAAGGTCAGGGATTCGAATTCCTTCGAGCGCACCATTTTCTTAAAAATTTTATACAATCATTAAATATTTTATAAACATAATAGTAGCATTACGATATAATAGCCTTGTATTTAAATTTATCTTAAGGAGATTTTATGAAAAGGCTTATTTTTTCGGCTTTAGCGATATGCCTAGGTTTTTCTTTCGTGCAAGCGGGGCAAGATTACGCCAATGGAGTTAATGCAAGAAATAAAGGCGATATGGTAAGTGCGATTCAGTTTTTTCACGCCAGTTGTTTTAATAAAAATAACGATTTGGCTTGCTACGAGGCGGGTAAAATTTATGAATTCGGCTTTGGTGGAAAAGTAAAAAAAGATCAGTCTTTAGCCCAACAAGCCTATCAAAAATGCTGCGATAAAACAGGCAGAAGCGATTGCTGCTCTAAAGTCGGAAAAGATAGTGGCGGAGGACAAGTTCAGGAAGGTTCTGATTTTTCCAGATATGTAACCGCATGTGAAGGCGGCGACTCCGTATCATGCAATAAGGCTTACAAAATAAGCAAAGAGAAATTTTTCGCGCAAAAATCTTGCGATCTTGGCGATCTTGACGGTTGCAATGATTTAGGTAATTTTTACTTCGGCGCTAATGATTACAAAAAAAGCTTTGAACTATGGGAGCAAGGTTGCAAGAAAAACCACGGGCTATCTTGCCGAAATTTGGCATATTCTTATAGAGAGGGCAAAGGCGTGAGCCAAAATGTGGAAAAGGCCATTAAAGTTTTAGAGTCTCTTTGCGAAGGAGAAAGACCTCAAGATTGCTTGGTTTTAGGGATTATATATAAAGACGATCAATACGGGAAAAAAGATATACTAAAAGCTTATAATTTTATTAGCAAGGCTTGCGCAAGCGGTAAATCCAAAGATGCTTGCAAGGTCATTAATAGTCCTGAATTTATGGCGGTGGCTTGCGATGGTGGAAGTGGCGAAGCATGCAGAAATTTAGGCTTTGCGTATGCAGCACAAAAGGATCCTAAGGCTGTTGAGTATTTTGTAAAGTCTTGCGAATATAAACTTGCCGCAGGCTGCACGGGACTAGGGTTTTTGTATTTAAAAGGTGGTTTAATCGAAAAAAATGAGGCTGAAGCTAAAAAATACTTTAAGTTAGGTTGCGATTTGGGAAATAAAACAGGCTGCGATGAGTTGGCGAATTTTTAAAATCATTGGTAGCTCGCATTTGTAGTGTTTGTGAGTAAGTGAAGCAAAAGTAAAAATAAAATCACTAAGAAAGGTTTAAGATGAAAGGATTAGCAGGATTTTTAGTCGTAGTTGCGATTTTCGGAGGAATTTTCTTAAAGTATTACAATCAAGTTCCGACACTTGACGAGACAACCAAAGAGAAGTGGTCGCAGGTACAAAACCAGTATAAGAGGCGTGCCGATCTTATACCGAATTTAGTTAACACGGTGCAAGGATATGCGGCTCACGAAAAGGGTGTATTTGCTGAGGTTACAGAGGCTAGAAGTAAAGTTTCGCAGATGAAGATAGATGCTAGTACTATTGAGGATCCAAGAAAGCTTAAAGAATTTGAAGAGGCTCAAAAAACTCTCGGTGGAGCACTTGGAAGACTTATGGCTATTAGTGAAAACTATCCGCAGTTAAAAGCCGATCAAAATTTCTTAGCTCTTCAGTCTCAGCTTGAGGGCACTGAAAACCGCATCGCCGTAGCTAGAATGGACTATATTGCTGCAGTTAAGGAGTATAATTTAGTGCTAAGAACTTTTCCTGGTAAATTTGTAGCACAAATTTTTCATCCTGACGCTAAGATAAAAGAGACTTTTGAGGCTAGTGAAAGCGAGCAAAAGACACCGGAAGTTTCGTTTAAATAGCAACCCAAAGGAGCTATTATGAAAAAAATTTTAACCCTCTTATTTATATCCGTAACTATTTTTGCTGCGGATATAAAATTCCCTGAGCTTACAGGCAGAGTAGTAGATGAAGCCGGAATTTTAAAACAAGAGACAAAAGATAAGCTCACAGAAATTCTTGCAAACCATGAAAAAAACACTACAAATCAAGTTGTAGTAGTTACGGTAAACTCTTTACAGGGTCAAGATATAGAGTCTTACTCTTTAAAGCTTGGAAGACATTGGGGTATCGGTCAAAAAGATAAAAATAACGGTGTGTTACTTGTCGTTGCTCCAAATGAAAGAGAGGTTCGTATAGAAGTAGGATATGGGCTTGAAGGCTCTTTAACAGATGCAACGGCTAGCAGTATAATACAAAGGATTATTGTTCCGAAATTTAAAAATTCAGATGTAGATCAAGGAGTATTGCAAGCAACTTATAAAATACTTGATTTTATAGACAATGATGCTAATAATAATTATGTGACAGATCCTATGGAAGATATGTTTTTTACTCTATTTGCTAGTATGGTAGGAGGCTCGCTTATCCTAGTTTTTATTAGCAAGTTAATTAAGTATAGGATTGTGAGCGACATTGCTACTTCTGTGTTAGTGTCTAGTTTGCTAGGATTTTTTATAGGAGTTCTTGTCAGTGCATTTACCGGTTCCGTTATGCTTTCTATAATAGTAGCTGCGGTTGTAACAGTGGCAATTTTTATATTTGTCTTTAACAGCATAAGAAAGATGCCAAGAGGACTTTTAAAGAGCGGCGGCTATGCGGGCGGCAGTAGCGGCGGATTTAGCGGTGGAAGTAGAGGAGGCGGCTTTAGCGGCGGCGGTGGAAGCTTTGGCGGTGGCGGAGCCAGCGGTAGGTGGTAAATTTATAAAATTTACACAAAATATAGGTCAAATTTGCAATTAGCTACAAATTTGACCCAAAAAACAAGGTTATTATGAGAAAGATATTATTTGTTTTACTAGCTTTTATGTCACTCTTTTCGGCTGAAATTTCACTTCCTGAGTTTACGGGCAGGGTTGTGGATGAGGCAAATATACTAACCAAAGGCACAAAAGATAGCTTAACAGCTACACTTGAAGCCCACGAAAAAGCAACTACCAATCAAATCGTAGTCGTAACCCTAAAATCGCTTCACAACTACTCCATAGAAAGTTACTCTTTAGCGCTTGCAAGAAAATGGGAGATCGGGCAAAAGGATAAAGATAACGGAGTTTTGTTGGTAGTAGCTCCAAATGAAAAAGAGGTGCGCATAGAGGTTGGATACGGACTTGAAGGAGTTTTAACCGATGCCGCAAGCAAGAGTATAATAGAAAAGGTAATAATCCCGAATTTTAAAAGCGGTGATTTTGAAGAGGGAGTGTTAGAAGGCGTTGCCAGAATTTTAGACTTTACGGATGAAGATGCAAGCAACGATGTAGTAAAAGAGCAAGCATTTGTGGATAATGTTTTGCTAGTTATCGCCTTTTTGATAGCGTCTTGTTCTATTTTTATATTTATAGGTAGGCTAAGCGGACGCAGAGTTATAGGCGATGTGGGCTCTAGCATAGTTGGCTCGATTATGCTAGGAGGCTTTGTCGGAGCTATTATCAGCGCACCGATAGATCCTATAATATATAAAACATTAGCCATTTTAGTAAGTATAGTAGCCGTTTTTCCTTATGTACTAAAAGAGATTATGAATACACCTGATGAAAAATTAATATACGGCTGGAAAGAAGGAGTCGATAGCTATAAGTACTTCGTTGAAAGCGAAGGCAGTAGCGGCAGTGGCGCTAGCGGTGGAGGCGGAAGCTTTGGCGGCGGCGGAGCCAGCGGCAAGTGGTAGAGTTAGTATAAAAGAGGTTGTTATGAATAAAATTTTGATATCTTTAATGGTTGTTTTTAGCTTTGTCTTTGCTCAGTCAAATTTCCCCGAGCTTTCAGGCGCTGTCATAGATAAATCAGGTCTGTTAAATGAAGTTGCTAGGAGCGATCTTAGCAGGAGGATAAGTGAGCATGAGTCTAAATACGGCAACAAACTCATAGTGGTTGCGGTAAAACTAAAAAAAGAAGAGTACATCACTTCTTACGCTCAAAATCTTGCAAAACACTGGAATATAGACGATAAGACGGCTGTTTTGGTTGTATCTTACGACTCGCGAGACTATCTAAATTCAAGAGCGATTATCGTTACGAATGGCGACTGGCTTAAAGGCGATTCGATAACATCAGATATTATAGAGGCTAAACTGAGCGAAAGAAATATCGACGGCGCTTTTAAGCTAGGAGTCATCAAGACTTTAGAATTTATGGATGATGATAAGAGCAATGACTACACAACCCATCCTTATGAAGATGCTACTATCGCTATGCTTGCGATCTCGATATTTGGAGGGCTTGTTTTATGGATTGTGAGTTATAAGTTTAATCTTCTTTTTTTGACTCAAGTCGGTATGTCTTCTGTGCTCTCAGGCATGCTAACCGTATTTTTAATGAAAGCCTTGTCTTACGGCTTGCCTTCTTTTTTATTTTTTGGCATCGTCTTTGTATTTACACTTTTAACTATGCGTATAGAGATGAGAGAGGATGGCAGCAGATACGTAAATTTGGGCTTTTTAAACTCTTTGTTTGGTATAAAGAAGGCAAAAGAGGCTTAAGAGCTTAGAGATGAAGAAAATTTTACTGATTTTATCGGCTTTTTTATCTTTGTTTGCGGGTGAAATTTCACTCCCAACCCTCACCGGCAGAGTAGTAGATGAAGCAAATATACTAAGCCAAACAGCAAGAGAAAACTTAACTAAAATTCTTGCAAACCATGAAACAAATACAACAAATCAAGTAGTAGTAGTTACTTTAAATTCACTTGAAGGACAAAGTATAGAAAGCTACTCCTTAGAACTTGCAAGAAAGTGGTCCATAGGACAAAAAGATAAAAACAATGGAGTATTGTTAGTAGTAGCTCCAAATGAAAAGGAAATTCGCATAGAAGTAGGATATGGTTTAGAAGGATCATTAACGGATGCCATAAGCCATGAGATAATACAAAGAGTAATCATCCCTAAATTTAAAGATGGAAATTTAGAACAAGGCATCTTAGATGGAATAGATAAGATACTAAACTTCATAGATGAAGATAGCAGTAATGATTATGTGACGGATCCTAAGATGGATACGTTTTTTAGCTTTACTACTATTATGATAGTCGGCGGCTTTGCCTTGCTTTTTATAGGTGTAATTTTTAAAATTAAGTTCTTAAAAGACATTGGTTTAACATCTTTTATGTCGGCTTTTGCAGGAGTGTTTTCGTCTTCTTTTTTGGATATGTTTTTAAAGACCGATACGGTTTTAGTCTCTTTTGCTCTGCTTGGAGCGTTTTTTATACTCATTTATCCTATGGTTAAAAAGATGAATAACTCAAAAAAAAGAAGATCCGGAGGTGATTTTTCTAGCTCAGGTTTTAGCAGTTCAAGTGGTGGGGGTTCAAGCAGCTCTTCCGGCGGAGGCTTTAGCGGAGGTGGTGGAAGCTTTGGAGGAGGCGGAGCTAGCGGAAGATGGTAAAAATAAGCAAATGCTGATTAGCTTTATTAAAAATTTATAAAATTTATATTTTATATTGGGTATAATTTTTCTTTATTATAAAGTTTTTCTTTTAATTAAGGGATTTTTTGTAAGATGCAAGAAGAGAAGCAGTATTTTGTCAAAGAGAATGATTTTATAGTTTCTAAAACGGATACAAAAGGAAAGATAACCTATTGTAATGAACCGTTTTTAGAAATAGTCGGAGCCAGAGCGAGTGATCTTTTAGGAAAGCCTCATAATATCATAAGGCATCCGGATATGCCTCGCATTGTTTTTAAGCTTTTATGGGATAGAATTAAGTCGAAAAGAGAGATTTTTGCATTTGTTAAGAATAAGAGTTTTAAAGGCGGATATTATTGGGTTTTTGCAAATGTAACTGCATCTGTGGATGAGAACGGTGAAATAGTGGGATATCACTCTGTGAGAAGAAGGCCCAATATGGATGGCGTAAAATTCATAGAAAGTATATATAAAAAGCTTTTAGAGGCTGAAAAAACAGGCGGAATGGAAGCTTCTGGTAAATTATTAGATAAAATTTTAAAAGAATCAAATGTAGAGTATGATGAATTAGTACATAAGCTCCAAAGAGGATAGGTGGACAAAATGGATTATCCTTCAATATTAAAAAACATCAATGATATAAAGTCTGAACTTGCATTACTCTTAAATATAGAGATTGCAAAAGAGGCTACTCAGATGAGTATTGCCGAATTTAGTACTTTGGTTGACTCCATTAAAGTGCATGATATTTTAGAGAGCAAAGATAGTATGTATTTTGCAAATGTATTCGATAATGAAGAATACTATTATAATATTAGCTTATATCTTGATCAAATCATTAGAAAAATTTCAATCAAAACCGAAAAAAAGGGAGTTAGTCTTGAGACTAGCAGTAAGCTTCAAGAAGCTTCTAAAAATATAAAAAAAATTATAGATCTTTTTGTTTTAGAATATGGAAATTTGCTTAAAGCCGATTCTAAAAGATGGATACAAAAAAATACCAAAGAGATGAAAACTATAAAAAATATACTTAAAGATCTAGTTGAATTCCAAAAAAAAATAGATGAAACTCTAAAAATAAGGGCTAATATCATATCAAATGTAATTTTGAGCGAATTTAAAGTTTTATATAAGTTTTTTCTCTATAGTATCAAGATAGCTAAAAAAAGACATGATCAACTCCTGCTAGTCGAGATCGCAGGAATGACAGATAGGATAATATCTATGATAAATCCTATATTTAGCGATAAAAGCCTAAAGACCGAGGAGCTTATATACCACTATTTAGCGTATGAACTAAAAGAGCTTAAGGTAAATTCTATCGGAGAGAAGTTATCTTAAACAAGATTTCATCTATGATTTTTTTTGCACTGTTTTTGTATATTTGATGCTTTAAATTCAATGAAACTTCTCTTAAATTTATAGATTCTATTAGTTGTAAAATCTCGTTTTTATCTATTTTGTTGTCTTTTTGAAAGCAAAATTTGGCTAAATTTTGATCTACTAAAAATTTTGCATTATACATTTGGTGATTATTTGCCGCATAAGGATAAGGTATAAATATGGCTGGCAAATTGTTTGCGCAAAGCTCCCATAGTGTGCCAGCACCAGCTCTGCTTATGGCTAAATCAGCCTCTTTCATCTTTAGCTCTATCTCCTTGCTGAAGTCAAAAAGTTCTAAAGTTTTATCTGTAAATCCAAGCTTTTTATACTCTTCTCGTAAGTTATCAAGCGAATTTTTACCGCATTGATGAATTATTTTTATATTTTTTTCTTTTAATATCATAGCTAGATTTAAAGCAAGTGAATTTATAGCCGATGCGCCCTGAGAGCCTCCTAGAAATATTATAGTTCTTAGCTCTTTTCTCTCTCGCGAGGTGTCAAAAAATTTATCCGCTACAGGATAGTCAAATTTAGGCTCATCGTATGAGCTAAAAAACTCTTTTGCGAATGGTTTTAAAATTTTATTTAAATTTCCGACTATGGAGTTTTGTTCGTGTATAAAAAGCGGTATATTTGATATAATGGCTGCAAATGCCGCAGGCGCTGCACTGTAACCACCTACGCTTATTACGGCCTTTACTTTATTATCCTTAAAAATTTGCCTGCATTTAAAAGCTAGTTTTACGATATTAAAAAGTGAAATAAGCTTATTAAAGCCTTTTTTGTTAACTACTCCTTGGCTAGGCAGGAAAAATTTAGAGCTGAAATTTTGATCATTTTCAAACCACTGCCTATCTTGTCCGTTAGTTGAGCCTATGAAGATGGTTTTTATATCACGACTTGCAATCTCTTCATTGAGGGTTTTTGCGATAGCCAGATGTCCTCCGGTGCCACCACCGCATATTACTATCATTTAGTTTGATACCTTTTTGCTTATCATCAAAACCATCCCTATACCCACGCAAAGTGCTAAAATAGAACTTCCTCCGTAGCTTAGAAATGGTACCGCTATACCTTTAATAGGGGTTATGGAAGTAATTCCGTAAGAGTTCATAAGAAAAGAAAATGATATCAAAAGCCCTATGCCTAGTGAAAATAGATGATAGACCTTATTTTCGCTTCTTGATGAAATTTTAAATATTCTATATAGTAAAAATACGATTATTGAAGTGATACCAAATATTCCTAATACACCAATCTCTTCAGCTATACCCGCTAATACGAAGTCGGTATGAACCTCGCTTAAAAAGCCTAGTTTAAATACTCCTGCGCCAAGCCCTTCTCCGAAAAATCCGCCGTGCTTTATCGCGTTTAGCGAGTGCGAAATTTGATATGGCTCAGGCACATCTGCTACTCTTAAGGCGTTTGCCATATTTTCAGGCAGTATTGAAAGCACTATATTTTGTATAGTTCCCCACCATGATTTAATACGTAAAATTCTATGCTCTGATGTTACTATTGCGATTGTGGCAAGCATGCCCGCTCCAAAAAGCCCTATCCCAAAAAGCCTAAGGCTAGTTCCTGCAAAAAGAGCCATCATTACAAGAGTAAGAGCCAAAACTATAACCTGACCAAGATCGTTTTGAAGGACTGCTATTAGATAAACAACTATCAAAAATAAAAATAAATACGGAAGTATTAGGTTAAATTCTTCCTTTAAGCTCTTTTTGCTATCATCAATCTTTCTTGCAAAGCTCCATGCAAGAAAATAGACAAAGCCTATTTTAAAAAACTCAACCGGAGCGAGTGAAAATCCAGGTAGCCTAATCCATCTTTTTGCGCCTCCCGCATCCGTAACCATAGAGCTTGGAAGTGCATGCATAACACCCATAGCAAGAGCGCATAGGATAAATAGTCCAAAGCCTATCCATACTAGTGACTTATCTGGATTTAACTGCGATAGAGCCCAGATGACAAATATACCTAAAGCTCCGACCGCCAGCTGTCTATAAAAGAAGTGATATGGTTCATAGTTAAAAAAAAGCACGGTAAAAACAGGCAAAGAGAGTGAAAAAATAATACCTATAGTTATTAGTGCGACGCAAGCGTAAAACACCCACTTATCTACTTGCAAAACTCTCTCCGTATTTTGGATTTTAGCCTCGATTTTACTTAAAATTTTCTTATAAATATGTTAAAAGTGTCAGTGTCATTTTAAATTTTATAAGCTTTAAATTTAAATTAGCGTATAATTAAATCTTTTTTAAGAGAGGATAAATGCCACTTTCAAGACTAAATTCGGATCAATACAGTGCCGCAACTGCGCCTTTTGGGCACAATCTTATCATAGCAAGCGCAGGCACAGGCAAGACTTCAACGATCGTTGCAAGGATAGCGCATCTATTAAATTTAGGAGTAAATCCTAGTAAAATTTTGCTTTTAACCTTTACAAACAAGGCCTCAAGTGAGATGATAGAGAGGCTAGAGCGTTATTTTGACAAAAAAATTACCTCTAAAATTACTGCTGGCACATTTCACTCTGTATCTTACTCTCTTTTAAAATCTCTTGAAAAAAATATAGTATTAAAACAGCCAAGCGAGTTAAAAACTCTTTTAAAAAGTCTTGTGGAAAGGCGCAGATTTCAACATTTGGGCGAAGCTAAGGCGTATGGTGGAGCTTATCTATACGATCTATATTCACTTTATCAAAATTCAAGCAATGAAGAGAGTTTTTATGAGTGGTTTAAGGCTAGAAATGAAGAGCAGTCTATATATGCTGAAGTTTATGATGATATTTTAAATGAGTTTGAACAAGAGAAGGCGAAATTTGGCTATGTGGACTTTAACGATCTGCTTATAAAAATGCGAAACGAGCTAAGAAAGGGAGCGCCTTTAAAATATGATGAAATTTTAATAGACGAATATCAGGACACAAATACTCTGCAAGGCTCTTTAATAGATGCTTTTAATACAAAAAGCCTCTTTTGCGTAGGCGACTTTGATCAAAGTATTTATGCCTTTAACGGTGCAAATATAGAGATAATCGGCTCTTTTAAAGATAGGTTTAAAGACGCTAGCATCTATGCTTTAAATATCAATTACCGCAGTAGTTCAAGTATACTAGCCCTTGCAAATAAAGTGATCTCAAACAATCCTCGTTTGTATGATAAAAAACTGATTGTAAGCCGAGAGGGAAATTTACCATCACCAAAGCTTCTTGTTTATGATGAGCTTTTTAACCAGTATTCAAATATTGCCGAGATAATATCAAATTCAAAATTTAGTAAAGAAAATATTGCAATAATCTTTCGTAATAACTCAAGTGCCGATGGGCTTGAGGTGGCTTTGAAAGAGCGAGGAGTAAGCTCTAAGCGAAAAGGCGGAATTGGCTTTTTTGAAAGTAGGGAGATAAGAGCTTTAATGGATATATACGCGATTTTAATAAACCCAAAAGATATTATGGCCTTTATTCATGTATGTGAATATGCTAAGGGCGTTGGAGCCGCTCTTAGTAAGGAGATGTTTGATCTGATTGTAAAAGTAGGGCACGGAAATTTGATAGACGGGTTTTTAAATCCTGACGATAAAGTAAATGCCTTTGAAAAAAAGAAAAAAAATTATCAATTGGGGCTTTTTGACGAATTTAGTGAAATAGGTGAGATGTCAAGGTTTTCTAAGCTTAAATTTAGTGATAAATTTTTCTCTCATCCGATACTTAAAATGGAAAAATTAAATGAAAATGCGGCAATATTTTTATATGAAATTTATAATTTTTTACTTCATGCAAGACGTCTTTCTAGACCAAATTCTTTAATCAACGAGATTAAAAATAGCAAAATTTACTCTCTTATAGTTGATTTTTTAGCTACCAAAAGAGCTACAATGAAAAATGGAAATATTGATGAGGGCTTAAAAACAGAAGCTATAGAAAAAATCATGGCTAAAGTTGAAATATTAAGTGAGCTTAGTAAAAACTACAGTGATTTGGAAAAATTTTATAACTTCATAACTCTTGGCAGTAATGAGATGAGTGAAGGTGAGGGTGTAAATCTCTTAAGTGTGCATGCTAGCAAGGGGCTTGAATTTGATCAGGTTTTTATAGTCGATCTTGCGCAAAATCGCTTTCCGAATTTAAAGCTCATGGGTATGGGTGGAAGTTTGGAAGAGGAGAGAAGGCTGTTTTATGTTGCTGTTACTAGAGCAAGAGATGAGCTATATCTAAGCTATGCAAAATACGATAAGATAAAAAGAGTTACTTATCAACCAAGTAGATTTTTGATAGAAGCTGGAATGGCCAAGGAAAAAATATAAATTTTTATGGTCTCAGTAAGAGACCATAAAATATCAAGTTTTAAACTCAGAAAGTTTATTATTTAGTATCTCTGTCATTTTATTTAAGTGATCTGTCGCGTTTGCTATCTCTTCGACACTCTTTGTATTTTCGGATGAGATGTTGTTGATATTTGACATTCCATAGATAATTTGCTTTATATTATCACCGGTTTTTATATAGTCTTCAACTCTGGCATCAGACATAATTATGGCTTTTTGCATACTATTGCTCATAAATACTATCTTGTCTCTAACCTCATCCGCCACTAAAGTAAGCTCTCCTATTTGTCTAGAATTTGAGTTCATCTTCTCGCTTGAGTCTGATATAGCTTGCACTATAATATTTATTGTAGCATTTATCTCCACTAGGCTTTTTTGAGTTCTTTCGGCCAGTTTTCTAACCTCATCGGCAACTACTGCAAACCCGCGTCCATGCTCACCAGCTCTTGCTGCCTCGATAGCTGCATTTAGCGCTAGTAAATTTGTCTGATCTGCTATATCGTTTATTACAGCCAATACGCCTTTTACCTGCTCTGCGTCGCTACTAAGTTGAGAAATTCTGCTTGCTAGATCAAGCTCAACTTCGACACTGGATTGAATTTTGTTGCTTAGATGCTCTATGGCGTTATTTGCTTCTATGATACCGCTACTCGCAGCCTCCATATCGGCCTTACTCTTTTTTGCCTCTTCTATAGAATTTTCGATTTGCTCTTTTATAGTTGTAGCTTTATTTGTAGTTTCCTGAATTATATTTGATGAGTTTTCAACGTTTTTTCCAGTTTGAATAGCTGCTGCGGATAGCTCGTATGAGACTGATGAGTTTTCTGCAGAGAGATGTTTAACTTCGCTTATTAGAGCTTTTAAGTTATCAACAGCTGTTTTTAAAAGCCCAATTGCACTGTTTGGATTGTCTGTTTTTATAGCTACTGCTAAATTTCCTTTTGAAACCTCTTTGACAACTTCTTCTATCTTTGATGCTTTTGCTCCAAGAAGCCCTTCTGGAACCTTTTCGCTAACATATGCAAGCAGAGCTACAAGTATGATCGTTACTATCAATAAAGTCAAGAATATAATTTGAAGGTTTGTCA
Source organism: Campylobacter sp. RM16190 (assembly GCF_012978835.1). NCBI lineage: Bacteria > Pseudomonadati > Campylobacterota > Epsilonproteobacteria > Campylobacterales > Campylobacteraceae > Campylobacter > Campylobacter sp. RM16190. Next base: position 48,883 of record NZ_LIWS01000008.1, read on the forward strand.
GGTTATCTTTAAAAAACTCAAAGCTTTGTGTTGTTCTTTGCTCAACTAAAGCGAAAAATTCATCTATAGGTTTAGAAATTTCAGCTTTGTAGTCATTGTAGGTTTTACCAAATACAAGCTCCATAGCTTCATCTTTAGAACCGTATTTTTTAATAATATCTATAGCTTTTATTTCAAGCTTGGCAAGATCTGTAGATTTTCCTTCAGCAGATTCCAACTTCTTAAATTCATCCTGTGTAAATCCCTCTTTTTGCATAAGATCTTTTAGAGAAATTTGCTCTTTCGTATCAGGTCTAGGAATTTTTCCATTTCTTATATCCAATACTTGATTGTATTGTTTTTCATAAATCGGATTTCCATTAGTAGCTACAAAAGTTCTAACAAGACTGGTCAAGTCATCAGAACTTTGCCTAAGTTCGTCAGCCAATTTATATGATGTAAGCTGTTTTTGTGCAGCACCTACTAAGTCTTCTGACACGCTTCGCATTTGCAGGAAGATATATCCTAAAACAAGTATCGAAGCTATACTTAAAATCATCAAAAGACGCTGAAAGCCTTTTGATTGAAATAGCGACATTGGCACTCCTTTGATTATTTTCAAAAATAAATATTTTCATTAAATTAATCTATCTTTATTATATTACCAGGAGTATTATCTTTTGCTTAAAGAAATAGAAATTTATAACTAAATTTTTGGTTATCTTAAAAACTCAAAATTTAAGATAACCAAAATTAAAAATAGTAGTTTTTATAGTGCTTTTAGCATTACTCTAGTTAAGGTTTTGCTAAATTCTAAAGGATTTTCTATATTCATTCCCTCATTGATCTTTGCCATATCAAGAAGTAGAGTAGATATATCATAGATCATAGCCTCGTTTTTGTTCAATTTTTCAAAAATTTCATGATTTGGATTTATCTCTAAAATCGGTTTAACTTTTGGCAAATTTGTCTGACCCATCTGCTTTAATATAGTTTGCATAGAAAAGTCAGGATCGTTTTTATCATATATCAAAACAGCAGCCGAGTCGCTAAGTCTGGAGCTAAGCTTAACGTCTTTAACATCGTCTTTTAAAATTTCGCGCATTTTTACTAAAATTTCAGTGTGCTTGCTCTCGTCAATCTTATCTTCTTCGGTTTTTATTTCGCTATCGATATCGGAGTGATTTACAGGCTTGATAGGAGTTTTGTCAAATTCATACACCATAGGCATTACTATAGTATCAATTTCCTCGTCCATTATTAAGACTTCTATATCGTTTTTCTTAAAGCTTTCCAGAAGAGGTGAATTTCTTAGCATAGACTCGTTGTTTCCACTTATATAATATATGCTTTTTTGATCCTCTTTCATCTGCTCTTTGTACTCTTTTAAACTTACCAAACTATCTCTTTTGCTGGATTTAAATAGTGCAAGGTCTAAAATTTGCTCTTTGTCGTTATTAAACCCGTATAGTCCCTCTTTAAGCACTTTTCCGAATAGTTTGTAAAATTTTATGTATTTTTCTCTATCTTTGTCTTTTATTTTAGCAAGCTCTGTCAAGATTTTTTTGACGCTCTGATCTTTTACATTTGCCATTATCTTATTTTCTTGTAAAATTTCACGGCTTACGTTAAGCGGCAAGTCCTCAACATCTATTATTCCTCTTACAAATCTTAAAAATGGCGGCAAAAGCTCTTTTGCGTCATCGCTTATAAATACGCTTTTTACATATAGCTTGACGCCACTTTGATAATCCACTCTAAATAGATCGAACGGCTCTGTGGCCGGGATAAAAAATAGAGTAGTGTATTCTATCTTTCCCTCCGCCTTGGTATGAAAATATGCCAAAGGATCTGTGCTGTCGTGGCTGATTTGTTTATAAAAATCATTGTATTCATTAGCCTTGATATTTGATTTATTTAGCTTCCAAAGGGCTGAGGCTTTGTTTATCTGAACGTTTCTTGTCTCATAGCTTCCCTCTTTTTCTCCGTCTTTTGGCGGGATATAATCTTCTTTATCAGCAAAGATAGGATACGGAATATGGTTAGAATATTTTTTTACAATACCTTCTATGCGGTAAAATTCACTAAATTCGCTATCTTTTAAAAACAGGGTTATGGTTGTTCCGTGAATATCTTTTTGACTCTCTTTTATCTCATAACTTTTGGCGTCAGAGCTCCATAAAAAGGCTTTATCTTCAAGAGCCTTTTTGCTTAAAACCTCTATTTTATTGGCAACCATAAATGCTGAGTAAAATCCAACTCCAAACTGTCCGATAAGTGCGCTATCTTTTTTAGCTTCACCGCTAAGTTCTTTGACAAAGTTCTTTGTTCCACTTCTGGCAATAGTACCTAGGTTGTTTATTAAATCCTCTTTATTCATTCCTATGCCATTATCGCTGATTGTAAGTGTTTTTTTATCTTTATCCAGACTAATATCAATTCTAGGTAGGTAATTTAAAGTTTTGTATTCATCGTTTGTTAAACAAAGGTAGTTTAACTTATCAAGAGCGTCTGATGCGTTTGATATTAGCTCTCTTAGAAAAATCTCTTTATTTGAATATAGTGAGTGAATCATGAGATTTAAAAGCTCGTTCACTTCAGTTTGAAATTCAAATTTATCTGCTTTTTTTGCCATATTTTTCCTTTTTTATTTAATTTTTTTGGCAGATTATACTATAAATTGCTAATTTTTTCAATAAATCATAATATAAATTCAATAAACTTGATATGAATAATATCAATGTTAAAGTTGTTTTATATTATTTTAGTAGCTTTAATATTTTTTTGCTATTATAATGCCTTGCGGTCTCTTTTAAAAAATCACAAATATTTGCAAGCTTACAAAGCTCATTGTCAAGTAGAATTTGAATAGCCTTGTCATTGTCCAAAATAGAATTTACTATTATAAAAATCTCAATATCTTTTAGATCAAATTCGTTTAATTTTACAAATTTAAGAGCTTCTTTTAGAAACCTTATCTTGCTTTCATAAAAATTTTTAAATTTATCTGTTGTTATAAACTCTCTTTCTTTGCTATTTTCAAGCTTATTTTTATTTATGGAAAGTCCGTTATTTCCCATAAATATTCCCATGTCGGCGGCTATAGAAAACATAATTTTGGTAGCATCTTTTGTGCCGCTATCAAGAAAGTATTTAAAAATTTTAAATCGATTAATATTATAAGCTGTGACTAAAAGCTCCTTAGCCTTTACATCGGCTCCGTTTTTGACTAAAATTTTAATGAGGTTTAAAATTTCATATTCGCTTATTCTGTTTTTTGTCTCATTGTTAAAACCTAAAGCCATAGCCATATGAAGCGGAGAAGTGTTTTTTATTTGATACATATCGTAATTTAAATCAGGCTTAAATTTTAGCACTTTTTCTATGCGCCCAAAATCAAATTTACCCGTATTTCCTACTTTACTATTTATTATAAAAAATGAAAAAATTCGCTCACCATCTCCAAACTCTTTATTTATTAAACTTTGATTTTTGTTTAAAACTATAAGTAGTTTATCAAGCTCTTTGTCAACCTCTTCATTTGATATGTTTTGGTCGTAAAAAATATCAAAATTTATCTCATCTGCAACTGAAATTTTAAACAATAGAAATAGAATAAGAAAAATTCTTTTCATTACTATTCCTTTTTTATGTAGTTAAAATAGCAGCGTATTAGCTTTTAAGACTTTCTCGCTCTTTATCAAGGGTTTTTTGCATTTTTTCGCGTGTAATTTCTAGCCAATTTTTATCACTTGTATCAACCAAATCAAGGCATATTATTTTAATCTCGCCGTTTTTGAAGCTGAAATTTTTAACATCCATTATATCGCTTCCGACTATAACTATAGGCTGTACCTTTAAATTTAGCCTATCTACTATTATTTTTGCTCCACCTTTAAAGGGCAAAAGCGTATCTGTCTGAGATCTAGTTCCTTCAGGAAAAATAGCTAAAACGCGCCCGTTATTTATCCGATCTTGCGCCTCTTTTACCAATTTTACCAAAGAGTGTCTACTCTCTCTATCTACGGCGATCATTTTTGGCAAGCTTAAAATTTTGCCTATTACAGGTATCTCTCCTATCTCTTTTTTGGCTATCCAACAAAGATTTTTAGGATGCACTTCTTCTAGAACCACTATATCTAGCATGCTTTGATGATTCATAATAATCATATTGGCGTCTTGGCTAAATTCTCCTTCGATTTTTATAGAGTAAAATCCAAAAAACCTCTGTGTTCTTGCCCAAATACGCCTTATAGTGCGAATGTTATTTTTAAAAAGCCACATAAAAAACACAACTAAAAAAATACTGATTGTAAATTCAACCGCGAAATAGGCGGCTTTAATTCTTGATAATATCATCTTTTAACACCCAGCCAACCTTGCCATCATTTAGCAAGACTTTTTTAAATTCTTTTCTTTCTCCTAAAATTTCTACTTTTTCTTCATTTTCAGTCGTAAAGAATATGCTTGAATTTTGAGTAGGGAGAATTTTTATACTTACATTTTTTTTAAGCACCGCATTCCCCAAAGGGTTATAGCTATATATTCCATAAGCTCCAAAAATCAGTGTCAATACTAAAAATATACTATTTCTTTTGATTAAAAACAAAATAAAGGAAGTTGCCAGTAGAATATATCCGGCTGTATCTTTGTAAATTTCAAATTTGCTTTGTTTTGGATTTAGTCCGATTTGAGTGCTTATTTCGTCATCTTCGACTATGACAGGAAGAGAAAAGCTTTCTAGCTTTTTGTTTTTTAGATTGAAATAGCTAAAATCCAGAGAAGTTTTTTCGGGAGTAAAAATTGCAAAATAAAAACCGCTATGCGAATTAAAATTTCCACTTACGGAATCAACTCCCTGCTTTAATATTGCAGGGTCATTTAGCCAAAAGTCTGTTATGTTGGTATTTTTGCCGACTAGCTCAACTATCATAATTAAATTTTTATCATCAAATTTGTTTGTTTTATGTTTTTTGATTTCTAGCGAGTTTGCTACTATGTGGCTATAATTTTGATCGCTTTTTATCTGTTTTAAGCTTGGTAGATTGATAGTTGTGTTTGCAGTTTGGAAAAATTCACCATTTCTTTTTAAATTTATGGTTATCTTAGTATTTTTTTGCTCTGTTGAGTTAGCCTCTAAAAATATCTCACTTTTGTAAATTCCGTTGCCGATATTTTCCCATTGTAAATTTTTATTCAACCATTTTAAATTTTCATTTTCTAATACAGTTGTTTTGATATCTACGACTATATTTGATTGAGTATTGGCGGTAATTCCGAATTTAAAAATCTCGCCAGCATAGACCTCTTTTGGTATATTAGAGGTTGTGATTATAAGCTGACTCGGCTCTACCGTCTGATAAATTTGAGTTTCAGATATATTGATTTCAGGCTCGTTTGTGGGAGCTATAGTTTGTAGTGGAGCCTTTTTGATAACCTTTTCGCTTCTTTCGCCTCCCATCATATCAAAGATACTAGGTTCTTGAGCGATAGCAAAAACGGCTATCAAAAATAGGGCGATGTGTTTTAACAAACTAGCCCTTTAAGCATCCTAAGTCCGTCATCTCCACCTAAGATTTTCTCGCATGCTCGCTCAGGATGTGGCATAAGTCCGAAAATCTTTTTATTTTTATCACAAATTCCAGCAATACTATCTATAGAGCCGTTTGGATTCAGTTCATTTCCATCTTTATCACAATATTTTAAAAGCACTTGCTCGTTGTCATACATGCTTTTTAAAGTATCTTCATCAGTATAGAAATTTCCTTCACCGTGAGCCAGCGGGACATTTACTATCTCGCCGACCTCTAAATTTGAAAGAAATTTGTTTGAATTTGCAATGACTTTAAGGTGATGATACTTTGAGATAAAGCTTAAATTTTCGTTTCTTCTCATAGCTCCTGCAAGCAGTTTTAGCTCGCAAAGCATCTGAAATCCGTTGCAAATTCCTAAGATGTATCCACCTTTTTGAGCGTGATTTAACACCGCTTTCATGGCTGGAGAAAATTTAGCGATAGCAGCCGTTCTTAAGTAGTCTCCGTAGCTAAAGCCACCGGGAAGCACTATAAGATCTGCATTTATCTCATCTTGCTTGTGCCAAATTATCTCCGTTTGGCATCCTAAAATTTCAAAAGCATACTCGGTATCCGTTTCACAGTTTGTTCCGGGAAATAAGACTATGGCGACTTTCATACTATGATCTCGTAATCTTCTATAACTGTGTTTGCCAAAAGCTCTTCACACATATTTGTAAGAGCTTTTTTGGCCTCATCTTTATCTTTGGCGTCTATATCAAGGACGATTTGTTTTCCAACTCTTACGTTTGATATGCCGTTAAATCCGAGCGAGCCAAGTGCGTGCTCTACAGCCTTTCCTTGAGGATCTAAAACTCCATTTTTAAGTGATACGTTTACTATAGCTTTCATCTATAACCTTTATGATAAAATTCTTCTTAAAACCTCTTCGTAGGCTACTTTTACATTTCCAATATCTTGTCTAAATCTATCTTTGTCAAGCTTTTCATTTGTATCGGCATCCCAAAATCTGCAACTATCAGGACTAATTTCATCTGCTAGTATAATATTTCCATCTTTATCTACGCCGAATTCGACTTTAAAATCAACAAGTTTTAACTTTCTATCCGCGAAAAATTTAAACAATACAGAGTTTATCTCTCTACCTAAATGCTTTAGTCTATCAAGGTCGTTTTCGCTTTTTACAAGTCCCATAGCCAGGCAGTGTTCGTCATTTACCAAAGGATCGTGTAGCGCATCATCCTTGTAATATAGCTCAACCAAGGCAAAAGGCAAAACCGTTCCGTCAGGTATGTCCAGGCGCTTAGTAAGTGAACCTGTAGCTATATTTCTTACCACCACTTCAAGAGGGATTATTTTGCATTTTTTAATCAGTTGTTCAGTATCGTTTAGTGTTTTTACTAAGTGGGTTTCTATACCTTTTTCTTTTAAAAGATTAAAAAGTTGCGTTGAAATTTTATTATTTAGAGCACCTTTTCCAGCCTCGTTTCCTCTTTTTTGGGCATCAAAAGCCGTTAAATCGTCTTTAAACTCGGCTATTAAAAGATCCGCATCATCAGTCGCGTACATCCTTTTGCCTTTTCCTTCATAGACTAACTCTTTTTTCTCCATCCTGTTCTCCTTAGGTTATTTGATTTTTAACACTTTTATAGCATCTATAGCAGATTTTAGCTGCATGTCCTCATTGACTTTTGCTTGAGCCAGTATAGTCTTATCTTCTTTTGCTTCATCTTTTTTAGCTGTTAAATTTGTATCTTGCTTATGGTCTGCGATTTTTGTTAGCTCATTTTCAAGATGTTTTTTTAATTCACTCTCTTTTATCGCAAACATACTCGATTCCTCTTGAGGAACCTTGCCAGGAAATACTTTTATATCAGGAGTTACGCCTACCGCTTGTATTGTTCGTCCACTTGGCAGGTAATATCTAGCTATAGTAAGCCTTAGCGCCTCTTTTCCGTCTACCGGTAATATTATCTGCACGCTTCCTTTACCAAATGTGTTTTCTCCTACAACAACAGCTCTTTTATGATCTTGTAGAGAACCGCTTACAATCTCGCTAGCGCTTGCACTTCCGCCGTTTACCAAAACAACCAAAGGAAGATTTGTTATTTTGTTGCTTCTTGATGCCTTGTATTCTGAATTTTCACTTGAATTTCTTCCTTTTTGAGAGACGATTATTCCGCTATCTACGAATAAATTTGTAAGTCCGACCGCTTGGTTTAGGAGTCCGCCGGGGTTATTACGAAGATCTAGAACAATACCTTCCGCTTTTGGATATTTTTTAATAAAATCTTCAGCTTTTTGAGTAACATGTTTATCGAAATTTGTTACTCTAAGATAGAGTATATTTTCATTTTCTATCATCTTTGCATAGACTGATTCTACAGATATTATATCGCGAATCAGTTTGATGTCAAACGGCTTTGGCTCGCCTTTTCTTACTATTGTTATGGTTATAGGCGTTTTAGGCTTGCCGCGCATCTTGTTTATAGCTTCTTCTATTGTCGTGCCAAGGGTTGCGTTGCCGTCTATTCTTAAGATGATATCTCCGCTTTTTACACCAGCTTTATCGGCAGGAGTGCCTTCAATAGGCGATATAACCGTAAGTGCGCCATCCTTAATGCCTACCGTGATACCAAGTCCTCCAAATTCACCGTTTGTCTGAACTTGCATATCCTTAAAGGCTTTTTCGTTTAAAAATCCAGAATGCGCATCAAGGTTGTTTAAAAGCCCTTCGATCGCCTTATCCACAATCTCTTTAAATTTCATGTCGTCTACATAGTACTTTTCAATCGTTGATATTGTCTTTGTAAGCTTAGAGAGAGCTTCCACTCTTGCGCTCGCATCATCTTCATTGTTTTTTGCATTCAGGTTTGCTGTGATTAATGTGGCGGTAAGTGCTATAGAAATCAGTCCTGAAGTGAAAAAAATCCCCTTCCTACTCAAAGAATTCTCCTATATATTAAATAGGCTTAATTATAGAAAAAATTGTATAAAAAGTGGCTAAATTTAAGCTATTAGGGATTTAAATTTTAGAAATTAAAAGATTGATTTATATAAATTTTGTGTTAAATTTTAAACAAATTATAACCAAATTTATATATTTATATGCAATGCATATACTAATGAAACTTGACAATACTTCACTAAAGTTATATAATATAAATAATATAAAACTAAATAAGGAGATAATATGGCAAACATAGGCGAAAGCTTAACTGCACAGATGCAAGAAACCCTTGAAAACGGTATAAGTTTAGCTTTGCACGCTAAAAATCCGCAGGTTATGCCTTTGCACATTTTTTGGGGTTTGGTGACGGACTCGGCTTCCATACTAAATCAAGTCTTTAATCAGATGTCAATCTCAAAAAATGCTGTTGATTTAGAGGTCAAAAGCAAAATTTCAAGCCTTGCGACAAGCTCAAACGTAAGCAAAGAAAATATCCAAATTTCTCGCGAGCTTTTAAATTCGCTTGAGAGCGCAAAGGCTCTTATGGTAAGTATGGGCGATAGCTTTATAGCGGTTGATACTTGGATAATTTCTGCTTTAGAGCTTAAAGAGATAAGAGAAATTTTGGCTAAATTTACCGATGCTCTTGAGATCAAAAAGAGTTTAGAAGCCATTAGAGCAGGGCGCAAGATAGACACTCAAACAAGCGACGAAACTCTTGATAGTTTGGAAAAATTCGGTATCGATCTAACCAAAAAGGCTATAAACGCCGAGCTTGATCCGGTTATTGGACGAGATGAAGAGATAACTAGGATGATGCAAATTTTAATAAGAAAGAGCAAAAATAATCCTATCTTGCTTGGCGAACCGGGCGTTGGAAAAACGGCTATCGTCGAAGGGCTAGCTCAAAAGATAGTTTCAAAAGACGTTCCCGTAAGTCTTATGAACAAGCGAGTTATCGCGCTTGATATGAGCGCTCTTATTGCGGGCGCAAAGTATAGGGGTGAATTTGAAGATAGGCTAAAGGCCGTCATAAACGAGGTAAAAAGCGCAGGCAATATCATACTTTTTATCGATGAAATTCATACTATCGTCGGTGCGGGAGCGAGCGAGGGAAGTATGGACGCGGCAAACATCCTAAAGCCTGCGCTTGCAAGAGGAGAGCTGCATGCCGTGGGTGCAACGACACTAAAAGAGTATAGGAAATATTTTGAAAAAGACGCCGCGCTTCAGCGCCGATTTCAGCCTATTGACGTAAAAGAGCCAAGCGTAAATGAGGCCTTGCAAATTTTGCGCGGTATAAAGGAGCGTTTAGAGGTTCACCATAGCGTAAGCATAACCGACAGCGCTTTGGTAGCGGCTGCAAAGCTAAGCGACCGCTATATCTCAAACCGCTTTTTGCCCGATAAGGCGATAGATTTAATCGATGAGGCAGCTGCCGAGCTTAAGATGCAGATAGAAAGCGAGCCTTATGAGCTGGCTAAGATTAAGCGCGAGATAGTTACCTTGCAGGTTGAAAAAGAGGCGCTTAAGATGGAAGATGAGGCTAAAAACGAAGAGCGTCTTAAAGAGATAGAGAAAGAAATTGCCGATCTAAACGAGAAAAAGCAAGCTCTTGAAGTGAAATTTGAAAATGAAAAGAGCGTCTTTAACGGAATTTCAAATGCAAAAAAAGAGATAGAAACTCTTAAAAACGAGGCTGAGATAGCTCGTAGAAACGGCGATCTTCAAAAGGCTGCCGAGATAGAATACGGCAAAATTTTAGACGCTTCAAATCGCCAAAAAGAGCTTGAGGTAAAGTGGGAAGAGATGAAAAAGGCGGGCGTGTTGCTTAAAAATCAAGTTGATGAAGAGCTTGTTGCGGGAATTTTAAGCAAATGGACGGGAATTTCGGTTTCAAAGATGCTAACGAGCGAGAAGCAAAAATATCTGATGATAGAGGATCATTTAAGAGATAGCGTGGTAGGTCAAGATCCTGCGCTTCACGCTTTGGCAAGAGCTATTAAACGAAATAAAGCGGGGCTTAATGAAGGTTCTCGTCCGATAGGATCGTTTCTTTTTCTTGGTCCAACAGGCGTGGGTAAGACGCAGTCGGCTAAGGCTCTGGCTAAATTTTTGTTTGATGACGAAAGGGCGCTTATACGCTTTGACATGAGCGAATATATGGAAAAGCACAGCGTGAGCCGCCTGCTTGGAGCGCCTCCGGGATATGTGGGATACGATGAGGGAGGACAGCTAACCGAGGCCGTTAGAAGGCGTCCTTATAGCGTGATACTATTTGACGAGATAGAAAAGGCGCATAAAGATGTATTTAATATCCTGCTTGGTATCATGGATGACGGGCGAGCGACGGATAATAAGGGTGTTACTGTTGATTTTAAAAATACGATCATTATCCTAACTTCAAATATCGCTTCAAATTTTATCATGGATTTAAAGGGTGAAGAGAGGGAAGAGGCTGTCAAAAACGAGTTGAAAAGCTACTTTAAGCCAGAGTTTTTAAACAGACTTGACGATACTATCATCTTTAATCCGCTAAGCGAAGAAGGGCTTGCTCAAATCGTAGCAATTATGTTTAAAGAGCTTGAAAAGACGCTTCTAAATCGCGGCATTAAGGCTAGCATGAATGAAGAGGCTAAGAAATTTATAGCCAAAGCCGGATTTGATATAGTATATGGCGCTAGACCGCTTAGACGCGCACTTTATGAGCTTGTTGAAGATCGTTTAGCCGATATGATACTAAAAGACGAGCTTGAAAGTGGTGATGAGATCATAGTTGGCAGTGATAAAGAAAAAATTAATATAATCGTAAAAAAATGAGAATTTTGAGCCGGTTTTTAATCGGCTCAAAATTTAAAATTTAATATTCAGGGCTACATATGCGCCAACACTGCTATGTTTGGCTTCATGCTTACTAAACTTTGCGTAGTCGCCTTTTATGCCAAATTCTAGTTCGGCATTGTTTAAATTTGGATTAAAGATCGCGGAGCTTACAATAGAGCCTACTTTGCCACCTACAACAGCGCTATTTAAATTGCTTTTTTCACTTATATATCCTCCACTAAATTTTCCATTTGCTTTATAAGTCATTTGCTCTAGACCACCATATCCGCCAACTACTAGTTTGATATTGTCTGTTATAGAAGGTGTAAAATCAATACCCAGAATGTATTTTTTATGCTTAAAGCTTAAGTCACCGTGTCCGTCTGTTTCTATTTTTGCATCTATTTTTTTGCAAATAAAGTAATATCCGGCATAAGTTCTAACTAAGCCAAAATCATAGCCTAGCTTTAGACCGATCAGTCCATATTTTTTATCGTCAAACTTTACTTTAGATGTAGTGTTGCTATATTTAAAATCAGTTTGTGATTTAAAATTGTAGTTACCTTCAAATCCAAACAAAAAACCACTTTCAGCCATTGCTGTCGCTGATATCAAAGAGGTTATCAAACCTATTTTGATTAAACTTTTCATTTTCTACGCTCCTTAAATAAAATTATTCGGCGATAATATCTTCTGTTTAGTTAAAATTGACTTAAAAATTTTTAATTATATTATGCCTGTCTATTTAAAGTTTTTCTTGGTATCTCAAGATAAAATTTTATAGAAAGTAAAAAACATTCTTATGCTAAAATGGGTTAAATTTAAAAATTAATTTGAAACACTTTGATTCGTAAGCAACAAATAATTTTTTAAGTTTTTTAGATGATAAAAATTCAAATGCACATAGCTTTACCGAAATGCAATTTATAAAAATCGCCTAAATTTCATTCTTACTTTCTGTTTAGATCCTCTGCCACTTTCGCGGCTAGCTTTAGTTTCTCGCTATCAAAGTGCGTATAAATTCGCGATGTATTTAAGCTTGCATGCCCGAGCGCTTCTTGAACTAACACAAGATCTTTTTGTTTTTTATATAGCATTGTCGCAAAGGTGTGGCGAAGCATGTGAGCGCCGTTTTTTTCCTTGCGAATTCCTGCTTTAAACAAAATTTGCTCCACTATCCTACTTACGTAAGCTTGCGTTAGCCGCGTGCCTTTTTTGTTTATAAAGAGATAGCCTTCTTTGTTTATGTAGTTTATCGCGATAGCGTCAAGGTGGGCTTCGATAAGATGGCGCTTTATCATTACTATTCTGTATTTGTTGCCTTTGCCGCGAATTCTTATGGTATAAAGATCGCCATCTTCCGTTATATCCTTGCGCTTTAAATTCAGAGCCTCGCTCACGCGAATTCCCGTAAATATTATCGTCTTTATGATGAGCTTGTTTCTGTTTGTATTTACCTTAAAGTCGCTATTTTCGATAGCCTCTAAAAACCTCTTAACTTCTTCCTCGCTCATAAATTCAGGCAGTTTTTGTCCCCTCGTTCCGCTTATGCCGCCCCAGTTTTTAAGTGAGATGTCGTATATGTGGGCTCTGCCGTCCTCTTCGTTTTGCTTATCTAAAAACGAAAAGAAATTTATAACCGAAATTCTGTAGTTTTTCTTACTTGCATCACTTAGTCCGCCCGTCGTGCTAGCTAAAATTTCGCTTAAAAGCTCTTCGTCTATCTGTTTTAAGCTCTCAAGCTCGTAAAAGCAAAGCGTCTCATAAATTTTTTTAAGTGGGTTAAAGTAGGTATTTATACCGGTAAGTCCTGCGTTTCTGGCTGATTTTACAAGTCCGTCAAGCTCGTTTATGCTCCTTACGCTACGGCTTAAGGAATAATTTACGCTAGCAAGAGCTTTTGGATCTCTTAGCTCTTTGTTTGAAAGCGAACTTAGCTTAAATTTAACGTATCTCGTTAGCCAAAAAAGAAATGACTTTTCAAAACTATCTTTACAATCAAGCGGGTATTTCAAATGTTTTCCTTGCGAAATTTTAAATAATGGAAATTATATCAAATTTATACACCTGAAAATATAATTAAAATAAAAAGTTAAATTTAACAATAACTTTAAGTTAATTTATGTTAAATTTCTCAAGTTTTAAACTTTTTGATAAAGGGGAAAAGAATGCAATCAACCTGTAATTCGCGTCGCAGCTTTATGGCTGCTGCGGGACTGTTTGTTGCGGCTACCGCTTTAAAAGCCGCACCGACTAAGTTTGAAGAGGGTAAAGGGGAGCGCTTTGGTATGGTGATAGACCTTACGCGCTGTATCGGATGTCAATCCTGTACTATGAACTGTGCTATGGAAAATGACGTTCCCGCAGGGATGTTTAGAACTATAGTTTCAGAATACGAAGCTTACGCAAAAGACGGCAAAAGAGCTGCTATGGCTTCACTTCCAAGACTTTGCAATCACTGCGAAAACCCTGCTTGTATCGATATGTGTCCAACCGGCGCAAGTCATCAAAGAAGCAACGGTATCGTTAAGATAAACAGCAGCGAGTGTATAGGCTGCGCGCTTTGCGTCGAGGCCTGTCCGTATCACGCAAGATACTTTAATCCGACTACTCTAAAAGCCGATAAATGCACATTCTGTGATCATAGACTTCGTGCGGGACTTCTTCCAAGCTGTGTGGAAACCTGTGTAGGCGGAAGCCGTATAATGGGTAATTTAAACGATCCGAATTCAAATATCAGAAAATTTTTAGCAACTCACGAGACTATGGTTATAGATAGTCCGAAAAATACAAATCCGCAAGTGTTTTACTACGGAGTTAGCGAGGTTTTAACCAAAAACGACGTAGAAGCGGAGAAGGAAGCAGGCTATAAACGAGTCGTTCATTGGAACGAAGAGATAACACTTTAAGAGGAGCTAAAGATGCAAAGACGAGATTTTATTAAAAAAGCTATGATTGCCTCGGCTCTTCCTATGGCTGCCGTTGCAAGTAAAGATGAAAAGATAGATGATTATAAGGTTCAAGGAAATTCCCATGAGCCTGAATTTAAAGTAATAGACGGCAAAGTCGTCATGAATGAAGGACACTCCATAGTATTTTCTATGTGTCACGGGTGCACCACAAAATGCGGTCTTAGGCTTCATATAGACGATAAAAACGATCGCGTTCTTCGCTCTGTGGGAAATCCTTTCCATCCGCTTGCAAATTTCCACTGGATGCCTTACAACACCTCTATAAACGATGCGCTAATAGCTACGACCAGAAGCGGCAATGACGATCAGAGAGCTACCGTTTGCGTTAGGGGCGCTATGCTTCCTGAGATGCTTTATTCGCCGATTAGAATTCTCTCTCCGCTTAAAAGAGTCGGTAAAAGAGGCGAGGGCAAGTGGCAGACTATCAGCTTTGAGCAGCTCATAGAAGAGGTCGTCGAGGGTGGCGATCTCTTTGGAGAAGGACACGTAGACGGTCTTCGTGCTATCTACTCCGATGAGCTAATCGATCCTGAAAATCCCGAATACGGCACCAAACGCAACCAGCTTTTAAGCTTTTATCTATATGACGGTAGAAGCGATATTGTCGATAGATTTATGAAAAAGTCATTTGGTACCGTTAATCACTACTCGCACGGCGGAATTTGCGGCGGCGGATTTAGAGCGGGCGGCAAGATAGCTCACAACGCGGGCGGATTTGCTCATACTAAGCCTGATTATGAGCACTCTAAATTTAGCATTTACTGGGGAACGGCACCCGGCAATGGCGGAAATCCTTTCCAAAAGCAAGCTAAGATGGTGTCTTACGCAAGAAGCGAAGATAACGGATTTACTTACGCTGTCATCGATCCGACGGTTTCAAATTCTATCAAATACGCCACAAGCGATAAGGCTCGTTGGATAGGCATAAAGCCCGGTATGGATTCAGCGCTTGCTATGGCGATGATAAGATGGATAATCGAAAATGAAAAATACGCTACAAACTACCTTATCCAGCCGAATTTAGAGCAAGCCAAGCTGGCTGGTGAAATTCACTGGTGTAATGCAACTCATTTAGTCATAACTCAAAAAGGACATAAAGATTACGGCAAATTTGCGCGAGTTAATGACGAGTGGCAAGTATGCTCGCAAAGCGGTAAAATCCAAAGCTACAAAGTAAACGAGCCTGCCAAACTATACTACAAAGGCAAGATAGAAATAGATGGCAAAAAAGTAGCCGTAAAAAGCTCTATGCAGCTTCTTAAAGAATCAGCCTTCAAGCACACCATGAAAGAGTATTCAGAGCTTTGTGGTGTAAGTATGGACGATATACTTTGGCTTTGTGAAAATTTCACAAAAAACGGTCGCCAAGTAAGCACGAACGTGCACGGCGGCATGATGCACACGCAAGCTGCAATGAGTACTTACGCGATACTTTGCTTAAATACACTCATGGGCACTTACGGCTACAAGGGCGGAAACGTAAACGCAAGCGCAGGCACGCATAAATTTATGAGCGGTAGATATGAGCTTGAGAAATTTGACGGCGCATATAAGCCAAGCGGTGTGAATTTGTCCCGCTCGGGCAAATACTACGAGACAAGCTCGGAATTTAAGCGCAAAGTAGCAGCAGGTGGCACGGGCTATCCTGCGACTCAACCTTGGTATCCTATCTCTATGCCGCTTATAAATGAAACTCTTACAAGTCATGCTGTCGGATATCCTTATAAGGCTAAAATTTTTATAAACTACATGACAAACGTCATCTACGGACAAGCTGGGCTTGAAACGGCGGTGAAAGACTCTCTAAAAGATAGCAGAGATCTGCCGCTATTTATCGGTATAGACGCATTTATGAACGAAACAAATGCCTATGCCGACTACATAGTGCCTGACGGGTTAAATTTAGAAAACTGGGGTATGCCAAACGCACTTTGGGGAACTATAACCAAAACCTCGGTCGTGCGCTATCCTGCGGTAACTCCAAGACAAGATAGGGATAAAAACGGCACACCGATAGACGTGGAGCTATTTTATATCACTATCGCTAAAAAGCTTGGGCTAAAAGGCTTTGGCAAAGGTGCGTTTAAGGATAAAGACGGCAATACTATGGACCTTGACACTAAAGAGCAGTTTTATGCAGCCGCACTTGCGAATTTAGCCTTTGACGGCGAAGCGGTAAGCGACATCAGCAAGGAAGATGCCGAGCTTAGTAAAATTCACAGAGTTATGCCAAAGATAGAAAAATATCTCAAAAAAGAAGAGGTGGCAAAGGTCGCTCACGTGCTTGCAAAAGGCGGAAGATACGATGATTATACGACTGCATATAAGGGCGATAAGGCAACTGTCAAAGTGCCTGCGCCAAATCCCGCCTCGATATACTACGAGCCGCTTGGTGGACATCGCCACTCTATCACTGGCGAATACATGCCGGGTACGCCTACGCTGATGAAGCCGGTAGCAAGCGATGGAACTCCGCTTGAAAAATTCTTCCCGAAATCCGAGTGGAAGTATCTGGTAAGCTCGAAAAAATCAAACGCGCAGCACTACTACACTATAATGAGCGATAGGATGAGAAGTATACATCCCGTAAATTTCGTGCGTATCAGCGAAGATATAGCAAAAGAGAAGGATATCAAAACGGGCGATGAGGTAAAAATAGTAACTCCATACGCAAGCGCAAAAGGCACGGCATTTGTAACAAACGGCGTTGCAAAAGGCGTTATAAGCCTTGAACACGGCTTTGGACATACCGAATTTGGAGCTAGAACCCACTATATAGACGGCAAACCAGCTCTTAGGATAGAGGGAACCGAGGTTGGTATAAATCACAACCTGCTTGGCCTGCTTGATCCAAAACGCAAAGGCAAATTTAGCCTTAACGACTGGCTTGTAGGCACTTGCGCCAGACAAGCGTTACCTGCAAATATCTATAAAATTTAGCCTTTTAGGCGCTAGGCTAGCTATCTTGGCTAGCCTAAATTTCTCAAATACATAGTAAAATATCTCTTTTAAAAAGCAAACAGGAATCATCTTGTATTAGTTTGCGAAACAATAAAATGAGATTGTGTTTTGAGATGATATTTTCTATCTTTACTAAAATTTTAATAATCCGTTTTCATCGTATTTAAAATCAGGACCCCACACCACTTCCCAGTAATAGCCGTCCAAATCTGTAAAATAGGCATGATATCCGCCCCAAAAGACATCTTGCGGCTCTTTTACGATTACTCCTCCCGCCTTTCTTACTAGCTCAATAACCTCATCTACCTCTTTTTTGCTCTTTACATTATAAGCAAGCGTAATTCCCGCAAAACCGCTACCTGTCGGCGGGCTGGATTCATTAATGTCCTTGCTTAGCAATTCAAGTGGGAATAACTCAAATTTTGTTCCAAAAGTATCGAAAAATACAACATTTGGATTACTCTCTTTGAAGTTAGTTTTAAATCCTAATTTGTCCCTATAAAACTCCAGAGCCTTCTTCATATTTCTTGTTCCCAGACAAACGCAAGTGATTTTATTCATTTAGTTCTCTTAAATTTAGATTTATTTTGTCATAATTACGTATTTTAATTGTTTTCTATCACCCTTTTTGTTTCAAGTGCTATCTCAAGCTCTTCGTTTGTAGGAATGATTAAAGTTTTTATAGATGCTTTGTCAGCGTCTATACACCTAGCTCCGCTTGCTTTAGCAAAATTTAATTTATGATCTATATTTATGCCAAGATGCGCTAAATCGCCGCAAATTTTCTCTCTACTATATGGTGCATTTTCTCCGATACCGCCTGTAAAGATAAGCGCATCAACACACCCAAGCACAGCATAGTAAGCTCCGATATATTTTTTGATACGGTAGCAAAACATCTCAAAGGCTAGGTGCGCTCTTTCGTCATGCTCCATCTTGGCTACTACCTCTCTCATGTCGTTTGAGCCGCAGATTCCAAGTAGCCCGCTCTTTTTGTTTAAAAAGGCATCGATCTCATCAGCCTTTAGCTCGCCCAAATTTAGCAGATAAGTTATTATAGCAGGATCCATATCGCCGCTTCTTGTGCCCATTATAAGTCCTTCAAGTGGGCTAAGACCCATCGAAGTATCGACACTTTTGCCGTTACTGACCGCACAAACCGAAGCGCCGTTGCCAAGGTGAAGCGAGATGGCGTTAAATTTCTCATATTCTATGCCAAGCATTTTTGCCGCGGTTTTTGTAACGTAGTGATGAGATGTGCCGTGAAAGCCATATCTGCGTATGTGCAATCGCTTGCAAAGTTCGTAAGGTAGAGCATATCTATAGGCATATTCTGGCATTGTCTGATGAAAAACGGTATCAAATACGACTACGTGAGGCACTTTTTCTCCGCTCTCTTGCATCGCATTTCTTATGCCGGCTAAGTGACCAGGGTTATGAAGCGGGGCGAGTATTGAGTTTTGTTCTATTTTAGCGATGACCTCATTATTCACTAAAGCAGACTCGGTAAAACTTTCTCCGCCATGTACTATTCTGTGTCCGATTCCGTCAAGCTCGCTTAAATCGTGCAGTATATTTGACGCCACAAAAAGACTTGTCATCACTTCAAGCCCTTCGTGGTGATCTTTTATAGCCAAATTTTTCTCATAAATTATATCTTTAGCTATATCTTTTAACTTGGCGTAAGAGTTGCTTTCTCCTATTTTTTCTATAAGTCCGCTTGCTATGACGTGATTGTCTTTCATGTTAAAAAGTTGAAATTTTATGGATGAGCTACCTGAATTTAATACTAAAATTTTCACTTTTTCTCTCCTGCTTGTATTGCTGTTATTAAAACTGTATTTATGATATCATCTACCAGGCATCCTCTACTTAGGTCATTTACAGGTTTTTTTAATCCTTGCAAAATCGGTCCTATGGCTATGCAATGACCGCTTCTTTGGGCTATCTTATAGCCTATATTGCCTGAATTTAAATTTGGAAATACAAATACATTAGCACGTCCCGCCACATCACTATTTGGTATCTTTTTTCTAGCCACTCCAATATCTATTGCTGCGTCATATTGTATAGGTCCTTCAACCTTAAGCTCAGGTTCAAGCTCGTTAATGATCTTTTTTGCCTCTTTGACTAGATCTGTGTCGCTTCCTTCGCTACTATTTCCAGTGGCGTATGAGAGTAGGGCGACTCTGGGTTCTATTCCAAACTCAACCGCTGTTTTAGCAGATGAGATTGCTATATGAGCTAGCGCATTAGCATCTGGATTTGGTATTACGGCGCAATCTGCATATATTAAAATTTCCTCGCCCATACACATTACAAATGAGCTTGATACCAATGGGCTATCAGGAGTTGTTTTTATGATTTGAAATGCCGGTCTAACGGTATCTGCGGTGTTTGTGCTAGCTCCGCTTACCATGGCATCGGCAAGCCCGGTTTGCACCATCATAGTGCCAAAGTAGGTTTTATCTAAGATCAGCTCTTTTGCCTTTTCCAGACTCATTCCTTTATGCTTTCTAAGCTCGTAAAGCTCTTTTGCAAAGCTCTCTTGAAATACGTTTTTTTCTAAATTTATAAATTTCACTCCGCTTAAATTTATACCAAGCTCATCGGCTCTGCTTTTTACGGCGGTTTCGTCTCCAAGAAGGGTTAAATTTACGGCTTTGGTTTGCATTAAAAGCTCACTAGCCTTTAGAATTCTCTCATCGTTACTCTCGGGTAAAACGACCATTTTTTTGTCTTTACTTGCCGTTTCTATTAGTAAATTCTCAAATCTAAAAGGAGTTATTATGCTCTGCTGCGCGTCCAAAACCTCGTCCAGATTTGAACTTATAACTAAATTTGAGTTGATATTTAGGGCTTTTAGATTTTTTTCACTAAAAACAGGAGTGTTAAGATGCCTGGCAAGAAGTAAATTTAACTCAAATTTCCCCAAATTTGAGAATGCTTCAAAGGCTCTAACTACCACTAGATCATGTTTTTTTTGTAGTTCGTTAAATTCTTTTATAATGCTTTTTATAAGCTCTTTTTCATGACCGTTTTCAAATGCTACCGCAGCCTCTTTGGTGCATATAAATCCGCCGATAGGCTCAAATACGGTTACATTTTTTAATTTTGCTGATATAATTTCATAAATTTTTGAAAAATTGGCAGTTATTAGATAAATTCCTTTAGATTTCATCTATTCTCCTTAAGTATTAGTGGAACTTTAATTGCTTAATTTTATCATAAATATTCAGATTAAGGTAAATTTTATGAACGCTAAATTTTATCTATTTTTTGTTTGTGTGTCGCTTATTTTTAGTGGTTGTGTGCCAAGCGCGGATCCTAAGATAGACATGAAACCGCCAGTATATGTAGAGCAATTGCCGGCAAAGCAGATAAATAATCAACCAAATACGGGAAGTTTGTTTGGAAGGGGTGATAATCCTTTGTTTTCAGACAGAAAAGCTATGAATGTTAATGACATAGTGACCGTAATTATAAGCGAAAGCGCAAATCAAAGCTCAAGCGGTAAAAGAAATACTAATAAAGATAGCACTATAAAGCTTTCGGGAGGCGTATTTAGCGCAGGCTCAGCCCCTTTATCTACGGTAGCGAGTCAGCTAAATAAACTTGGCGATATAGGTTTTAGTGCAGGTGGAGGAAATGAATTTAGCGGTGCTGCATCAAATAGTAGAGTTGAGAGCTTTAAAACGACTATTTCAGCACGTATTATTAAAGTTCTTGAAAACGGAAATTATTTTATAGAAGGCTCAAGAGAACTTCTTATAAATGGTGAAAAGCAGATCGTGCAGCTAAGCGGCGTCATACGCCCTTATGATATATCAAATTCAAATGAAATAGACTCAAAGTATATCGCGGACGCAAAAATTTTATATAAAACCGAAGGCGATGTGGATAAATCAACGAGAAAGCCGTGGGGAACGAAGCTTATGGAGGCTATCTGGCCTTTTTGATCGCTTGGTTTGGCTAAAATTTATTTTTGGCCATTATGCTCGGTCATCCTAGACCGAGTGCGCTCAACGGGCAGGCTTTAAAATTTAAATTAAACTATGCAGGTTCTGCCCGAAATATAAATTTGCTCTAAAATCATAAAATCTAAAACGACCAACCGCAAACAGATAAATTTATCCAAATTCTTATAAACCCCTTGCAATATCGTAACAAAACGAGGGTTAAAATTTAAAATCCAAATTTCATTTTACGCCTTTTTAAAGCTATAAAGCTTATAATTTAAACAAATTCAAAAAAGGCGTTGTTATGATAAAGGCAATTTCCGGCTCGCAGATGATCAGCGAAGCCTTGCATAAAGAGGGCGTTGAGATAGTTTTTGGCTACCCTGGCGGTGCGGCGCTTAACATCTATGATGAAACTTACAAGCAAAAGTATTTTAAGCATATTTTAGTGCGCCACGAGCAAGCTGCCGTTCACGCGGCTGATGGTTACGCAAGAGCAAGCGGCAAGGTCGGAGTGGCTTTTGTAACGAGTGGTCCGGGATTTACAAATGCCGTTACAGGGCTTGCTACGGCGTATTCTGATAGCATTCCTATCGTGCTTATAAGCGGTCAGGTCGCAAGCTCGCTCATAGGCACAGATGCCTTTCAGGAGATCGACGCGGTGGGAATTTCTCGCCCCTGTGTGAAACACAACTACTTAGTAAATAGCATCGAAGAGCTTCCAAGAATCTTAAAAGAGGCGTTTTACATCGCTCGCTCAGGTCGCCCGGGTCCCGTGCATGTGGATATACCAAAGGATATAACCGCTGCGATTGGCGATTTTGATTATCCACAAGAGATAAAAATGCTAACTTATAAGCCTACATACAAAGGCAACGCAAAGCAGATCAAAAAGGCTGCCGAAGCGATATCGGCGGCAAAAAGACCGCTACTTTATCTAGGCGGCGGAGTGGTAGCGTCAAGCACCAGCGAGCTTGTAAGAAAATTTGCTAAAAAGACAGGAATTCCTGCGATAGAGACTCTCATGGGACTTGGAGTTTTGGCTTATGATGATGAAAATTTACTTGCGATGGCAGGTATGCACGGAAGCTATGCTGCAAATATGGCGCTAAGTGAGACTGACCTACTTATCGCGCTTGGAGCGAGGTTTGATGATAGGATAACGGGCAAGTTAAGCGAATTTGCAAGATACGCAAAGATAATTCACGTGGATATCGATCCAAGCTCGATCTCAAAGATAGTAAACGCGCATTTTCCGATAGTTGGTGATCTAAATTTCGTCCTTGAAGAGCTCATAGAAAAGGTCGAAGTAAACCCTGAAAATATCAAAGACTGGAAAGATATCCTCTCTCGCTACGACAAGCTAAATCCGCTTGCATACAGCGATAGCGATGAAATTTTAAAGCCGCAGTGGGTTATAGAAGAGACTGCCAAGATAGCGGGCGATGATACGATCGTATCAACCGACGTAGGTCAGCACCAGATGTGGGCGGCGCAGTTTTATCCGTTTTCTCGTCCAAGACAGCTTATAACCAGCGGCGGGCTTGGCACTATGGGATATGGCTTGCCTGCGGCGATCGGTTCAAAGTGCGCAGATCCTAAAAAAACAGTTATAAATTTTACGGGCGACGGATCGATTCTAATGAACATCCAAGAGCTAATGACCGCAGCGGAAAACGGTATCGCGGTAATAAACATCATCTTAAACAACAACTTTTTGGGTATGGTGCGCCAGTGGCAGACGTTTTTTTACGAGAAGCGCTACTCTTCAACCGATCTTAGCGTGCAGCCTGATTTCGTAAAGATCGTAGAGGGCTTTGGCGGAGTAGGGTTTGTCTGCCGCACGAAAGATGAGTTTAGAAAGGCGCTAAAAGAGGCGATAAAGCTTGGCAAGGTGGCTATGCTTGACGTTAGGGTCGATCGCTTTGAAGACGTCCTTCCTATGGTGCCTGCGGGGGCTGCGATATATAATATGATATTAAAAAGCAAGGAATAAATGATGAGTATAAGAAGAGTAATTTCAGTCATCGTTCTTAACGAACACGGCGTGCTTTCGCGCATTTCCGGGCTTTTTGCAGGGCGTGGGTATAACATCGACACTCTTACCGTTGCGCCGATACCTGAGACAAATTTATCTCGCCTTAGCATCGTAACGGTGGGCGATGAGAAGGTGTTAGAGCAGATCGTAAAGCAGCTTCACAAGCTCATACCTACTTATAAGGTTATAGAAACGGGCGAATTTGTCGAAAAAGAGATGGCGCTCGTAAAAATTCCGCTAAGTGAAAATTTCGGCGGACTTGACGCGATACTTAAGGCTTATAACGGCATAGTTGCAAACACAAATGAAAATTTTATCGTTGTTATGGTGGCTGACGATACGATTAGAGTTAAAAATTTCTTAAAAGCCATCAAAAAATACAATCCGATCGACATCGTTTGCGGTGGGTCGGTGCTTATGGATATGTGATGAAATTAAGTGAAATTTATGAGATTTTAGAGCTGAAATTTGAAGGTGAAGAGCGCGAGATAACTGCGCTAAATTCGCTTGCCAATGCAAAAAATAGCGAACTAAGCTATTGTGACGGCGAAAAAAACGCAAAATTTATCGCAAATTCTAAAGCCGGAGCGATATTGGTAGGTGAAAATTTAAAGAAATTCGTGCCTGAAAATATACACGCGATAGTCGTGGAAAACGCTCATTTGGCATTTGCGATTTTAAGCAAATTTTTCGCAAAAGAGCTTTTTGCAAGCTCGCCAAAAGAGGCTCAAATTTCACCGAGCGCCAAAGTAATGCAAAACGTATATATAGGCTCGGGCGTAACGGTGGGCGAGGGCAGTGTGCTAATGCCGGGAGTTTTTTTGGGTGATAACGTAAAGGTCGGCAAAAACTGCATAATCCATCCAAATGTAGTCGTGTATAACGACTGCGTGATCGGCGATGAGTGCCACATAAACGCAAATGCGGTTATAGGCTCGGACGGCTACGGCTATGCGCACACAAAAACGGGCGAGCATATAAAAATTTATCATAACGGAAATGTTATTTTAGAAGATTTCGTAGAGATAGGTTCGTGCACGACGATAGATCGTGGTGTGTTTGAGCCGACTATCATCAAGCGCCACACAAAGATAGATAATCTTGTGCAGATAGGTCATAACTGCGAACTAGGGCAAGGCTGCCTTATAGTAGCGCAAACCGGTCTTGCAGGCTCAAGCAAGTTAGGCAGAAACGTCGTAATGGGCGGACAAAGCGGCACTACAGGGCATCTAAAAGTAGGTGATTTTGCTCAAATTGCCGCACGAGGAGGTGTCTCAAAAAGTCTAGAAGGCGGTAAAAAATATGCCGGTACTTACCCTATACTAGAGCTTAGCGAGTTTTTTAAAATACAAGCCAAGATATTAAGGTTTTTTAAAAAGTAGAAAAATTAAACTTTTCACACGGTGCAAAAAGTTTAATTTATTACGCCTCTAAATTCATCATAAGGCGGATTGCAAGGTTTGCTTGGTGGTTAGCGCAAATCGCTACGCGCGGTGCCATTAGTCCTTGTCCTGCTTTTGCGGCGTTGTTTAGATCACCACATATATGAACATTTTTAGCAAATTTTATTGTTTTTATTAAATTTGAACTATGATATCCCGCCATTCCGGAGGCAGCGATAATTTGCTTATCTTTTAAGCTCGCTCCGGCTTCGTTTACTATCATAGTTTTGCTTGCGACATTATCAAAAGCCTCGCAGATTATGGAGCATGGTGCAAAAATTTCCGCGACATTTGAGCTATCTAAAAAAATATCATGAGTAATTACATTTACAAACGGATTAATTTCGCTAATCATACTTTTTAAAGCTTCAGCTTTTTTCATTCCGATATGTTTTATAAAGTAATATTGGCGGTTTAGGTTGCTAGGTTCAACTACATCAAAATCAACAAGTACAAGCTTAGCAACCCCTACACGTGCCAGACTAATAGCTATATTTGATCCAAGTCCACCAAGTCCGGCTACTCCAATGCAACTATGTTTGAGCGCGTCATTTAGTTCAGGTGTGTTTCTAGCCTCTATCATAGAACGTAAAATTCCAGCTTCAGGCATAACTCCGCGTTTTATGAGCACAATATTTGCACCATCTTTTATATCTAAATTTTCACTGGTTGCAAAGCCATTGAGTATAAAGATATCCGGATTTTCAGCACTAAATTTCTTTAAAAATTGATATAGCTCTTTATTGCTAAAAATTTCACTCTTAAGCTCATCCATAGTTTTGGATTGAATTTTAAAATTTGCGCCATTTATAGTTACATTGGTCATTTTGCATCTTTAAATATTAGTAATTTTTGACAAATTCCGCAATTTTACTTATGCCTTTTATGATATTTTCCATACTTGTTGCAAAGCTTAGTCTAAAGTATCCGTCCATACCAAATCCAACTCCAGGCACGCAAGCTACTTTCGCCTCTTCAAGCAAGCGACGGCAAAATTTCATAGAATTAGGCTCAACCTTAGAGCAGTTTACAAATAGATAAAACGCACCTTCGGGCTTAAGCACGCTAAGTCCGTTTATGGAGTTTATCATCTCGCACGCTTTATCTCTGCGTTTGATGAATTCCGCTCTCATCATGGCCATATCTTCATCGGCTTTTCCGGAAAGTCCTGCTATCGCTCCTTCTTGGACGATCGAGCTTATGTTGCTTGTGCTTTGGCTTTGAAGCCTTTTAACCGCGGCGTTTAGCTCAGGTATCACGCTTGCCATATAGCCAAATCTCCAGCCGGGCATAGCTCCGCATTTGCTTAGTCCGTTTATGGTGATAGTGCGCTTAAACATATCTTCGCTCACGCTTGCAACTGCGGTAAAAGGAGTGTCGTAGCTAAGTTTTTCGTAAATTTCATCGCTTGCTATGAGAATTTTGGTATCTTTTAAAACTTCGCCAAGAGCAAGCAGCTCTTTGCTGCTATATATCGCACCTGTCGGATTGCAAGGACTATTTAGAACTAAAATTTTGCTCTTTGGCGTGATTACCGCTTTTAGTTGCTCAGGCGTTATCTTAAATCCGCTCTTTTCGCAAGTATCTATATAAACAGGCACACCGCCGCTAAATTTCACCATCTCAGGATAGCTCACCCAGTAAGGGCTTGGGATTATAACCTCGTCGCCGTCATCTATCAGCGCTTGAAAGATGTTAAAAAGCGAGTGCTTGGCGCCTACGTTTGTTATGATCTGGCTTGTCTCGTATTTTAGCCCGTTTTCACGCTCCAGCTTTGAAACGATAGCTTTTAAGACATCAGGAGAGCCCGGAACCGCAGTGTATTTGCCACATCCCTTATCAAGGGCTTTTACGACTGCGTCTTTTATAGCTTTTGGAGTGTCAAAGTCCGGCTCGCCCGCCGAAAAACTGACGACATCTTCGCCTTTTGCTTTCATCTCTTTAGCAAGTGAGCTGATAGCTATGGTAAGCGATTCGCTTAATACTTGAACTCTATTTGACAGCATGTTTTTCCTTTTTGTGAAATTTAAGATATGGTTTTTAGATAACCGTTATCGTTTAAAAAGAGATACATCTCGCCTAAAATTTGCTTTTTTTGAGTCTCATTTACTAGTTTTGATTTCTCAATTCGTTCGCTTAGGGTGTCTTGAATTTCGTATATATCGTAGTCAAGATCTTCCATGATATCAAGGATCGATTGGCTTTCAAGCAGGTGAGCCACTTTATAGCCGTTTTCTTCTATATCTATCGTCGCTTCGGTAGGATGAGTGAAGAGATTGTGCTTCATGCCAAGCACCTCCTGATAGGCTCCGACCATGAAAAATCCCAAGAAATACTCCTCTTTTTCCACATCAATATCATGCAAAAAGAGAGGATTAAACTCATCGTCAAATCCAATCTCCCCGTCGCTATCGCATGTGATATCCCAAAGCGAGGCCGAGCGGGTGGGGCGAATATCAAGCCTATCAAGCGGCATGACCGGGAAATTTTGCTTAAGTCCCCAAAAATCAGGCAGCGATTGAAATAGCGAGAAATTTATAAGGTATCTTTCTTGAACTTCCTCTTGTAGCTTTAAAAGCTCCGGATTATTTTGCTTAGTTCCAAGCATTTTTACCGCTTTTTTGATGATAAGGTGGGTTAAAATTTCAGCGTTTGAGCGATCAACCAGATCCACATATCCAAGGTCAAATAGCGTTAAAATGCTTTCCATATGATCCATACTATCGTGCAGATACTCCATCGCATTTGACGCTTTTATCGTGTTTAAAAGATCGACTAGTTCGGTTATGAGCTGAGGATTTTTCTTCTTAAGTGCAAGCTTTTCTTCTGTGTAATCCTGAGAGAAAAGCTCAAGCACGGGCGCAACGAGCACTGCATGAGAGGCGGCTACGAAGCGACCGCTTTCTATAAATATATCCGGCTCAAGCTCATTTTTTTGATTTGCGATGGTTTTAAGCAGGTAAACCACGTCGTTTGCGTATTCGCTTAGGGTGTAGTTGCGGCTTGAATTTTCCTTAAACTGCGAGTATTCTATCGCTAGACCGCCGCCTAAATTTATCGCTTTAAGGTTTTTTGCTCCCATTTTTCGTAGCTCTGCATATATATTGCCCGCTTCTATTAGCGCCTTTTTAAGCGGATGGATTTCGGTTATCTGAGAGCCGATATGAAAGTGGATCATATTAAAGCAATCAAGCAAATTCGCCTCTTTTAGCAAATTTACGGCTTCAATAAGCTCGGTTGCGGTTAGTCCGAATTTAGAATTTATACCGCCGCTCTTTGCCCAAATTCCCGAACCCGAGCTATGAAGCCTGATACGAAGTCCGATGTTTGGCTTTGGCGCAAAGCGCTCTTTTGCCGTAGCTATGATAGCTTCAAGCTCGTTTAATCCCTCTATCGTAAGAGTGATATTATGACCCATTTCAGCAGCGATAAAGCCGATATTTATCATCTCTTTATCTTTAAAGCCGTTTACCGTTATCGGAGCGTTTTCGTTATTGTAAGCCATTACAAGTAAAAGTTCCGCTTTAGAGCCCGCTTCAAGCCCGTATCCGTAGCTTTTGCCGTGCTTAACCAGGTTTTTTACAAAGCCAGGGTATTGATTTACTTTAAGCGGATAGACGGCGTTAAAGTCGCCTTTGTAGTCAAATTCTTTAATCGCCGATTTGAAATTTGAATAAATTTGCTGAATTTGTTTTTTGATTAGATGCGGGAAGCGAAGCAGCAATGGTCCTCTATAGCCTTCGCTTCTAATATCTTTTACGATATCTATGATAGCGGGCTTTGAGCCGTTGTTTATGCATACCTTGCCGTTTTCGATGATAAAATTTGAATCACCCCATAAATTTAAACCGTAGTTATTCACCTAGCACTCCTTCAAGCTCATTTAAATTTATTGTCTTTTCAACTTTATTTTTTAGATTTTTATACCAAATTTTACCCTCTTTAAGCTCGTTTTCGCCCATGCAAAGAAAAATTTCGGCATTTAGGTTATCAGCGTTTTTAAGATGTTTTTGTAAATTTTTAGCCTCATAAGATATGTTTGTCTTGTGTTTTTTTCTTAAATTTATACCGGCTTGATGAATGATATCAAGACCTTCTTTATCAAGCGCGCAGATGTAAATTCCCTCTCTGTCGGTGCTATTTTCTCTTGAGCTTAAAATTTCCATTATACGCTCAACTCCCATGGCAAAGCCGACCCCGTAGCTTGATTTGCCGCCAAGATACTCAACCAGCTTATCGTATCTGCCGCCGCCTGCAACCGCACTTTGACTTCCTATCTCGTCGCTTATGAACTCAAAAGCCGTTTTGCAGTAGTAGTCAAGCCCGCGCACGAGCCTTGAATCTATCTCGAATTTTATGCCGTTTGCGGTTAAAATTTCTTGCAATTTATCAAAATCAGCCTTGCACTCTGCGCTTAAATTATCGATTATTAAAGGTGCGTCTTTGTAAATTTCTTGGCATTTTTGCTCTTTACAGTCAAGCACGCGGATAGGATTTGTATCCTTGCGCCTTTTGCAGTCTTCGCAAATGAGAGCCTCATACGAGCTTAGAAATTTAAGCAGCTTCTCGCGGTAAGCGGGCATGCAGCTGCTATCGCCAAGCGAGTTTATCTTAAGCGAGGTTTTGATGTTAAGCCTGCTAAAAATTTCATTTATCATCAAGATCACGCTTGCGTCTTCATAGACGCTTGGTTCGTTAAAGCACTCACAGCCAAACTGATGAAACTCCCTTAAGCGACCCTTTTGCGGGCGCTCATAGCGAAACATCGAGCCGTGATAAAAGTATCTTCTAACGCCTCCGGCTCTATCGAGCTTTGCTTCTATAAACGCTCTAACCGTGCCTGCCGTGCCTTCAGGGCGCAAGCAGACGTCGTTTTCGCCCTTGTCGATAAACTGATACATCTCTTTGCCCACGATATCGCTACTTTCGCCCACGCTTCGCCTAAAGAGCGCGGTTTGCTCAAGGTGAGGCGTCATGATAAAGCTATATCCGTAGTTTTTCGCCACCTCTTCGCAAATTTTAATGATATATTCGTAGGTTTGCCCGTTTGGAGGCAGGTGATCTTTCATCCCTCTTAATGCGCTAATCATCTATAAATTCCTTTATCAAATTTGTTATTTTATCCATCTCATCGCTTGCGTTTATAGTTAAAATTTCTATATCAAGCAAGCTTAAAACGCGCTTCATGCACTCTTGCACGTTTAGCAGATAATCCGCCCCGCGACTTTCTATATGATCAAGCTTACGAGAAAAAACGCGGGAGTTTAAAAGCTCTAAATTCGCCTCAAAAAACACTATCTTATCAGGTAAATTACTTCGCAGGGCAAATTTATTAAACTCAAGCAATTTTTGCACATACGCTTCATCGCAGGCTTTACCCGCACGGCTTTCATTTGCCATGGCGTAAGCCATGCCCGAGACAAATCCTCTATCGCTTAAAACTATCTTATCTTCGTTTTTGCTTATAATTTTATCAAAATGCTCGGCACGATCGGCCAAAAACAGCAAAATTTCAGCCTCTTTGCTAAGCGAGTTTTTGCCAAGCAAAATTTCTCTTAGCTTCTCGCCAAGCTTAGTTCCGCCGGGCTCGTGAGTGATAACGGAGTTTTCGTAAATTTTCGCAACTCTTCTTATCTGAGTGCTTTTGCCGACCCCATCAACCCCTTCAAACAGCACATACATCTAATTTTTTTCCTTTAAAATTTCTAAAATTTCATTTGGCACAAGCTTGCTCACATCGCCGTCATGCCTTAAAACCGAGCGCACGATAGAGCTTGATATAAAGGCGTTTTTAAGGCTTGGCATGAGATAAACGGTCTCAAACTCATCCCAAAGCGTGGCGTTTGCGTAGCCTATCTGAAGCTCGTATTCAAAGTCGCTAACCGCTCTAAGCCCGCGTATGACGATGTTTATATCGTGACTCTTGGCAAAATCCACAAGAAGATTATCAAAGCTGATAACACTTACATTTTTTAAATTTGCAGTTGCGATCTTAGCCATCTCAACACGCTTTTGGATATCAAAATACGGCTGCTTGCTCTCGCTTTTAGCAACCCCTACGATCACCTTGTCAAAAATTTTTGTAGCGCGCTTGATAACGTCTATATGTCCGTTTGTGATAGGATCAAAGGTTCCCGGATATATGCAAGATTTTTTCACTCTTCGCCCCATCTTTTATAAATTTGATTTTCTATACCAAGCCCGTCAAGCCACTTGCCGATGATGAAATTTTCCATATCTTCTACGCTTTTTATGTCGGCATAATACCCTAAAATAGGCGGCGCAATGATAACACCTAGGCTTGAAAGCTTTGCCATCTGCTCAAGTGCGATCGTAGAAAACGGCATCTCTCGAACTCCAAGTATTAGCTTTCTTCGCTCTTTAAGAGCAACCGCTGCGGCACGAGTTATAAGCGTATCGGCAAAGCCTGCGTGAATTTTTGCTAACGTGTTAATAGAGCAGGGGGCTATGATGGAAGCTTTTATGCCAAAAGAGCCTGAAGCAAGCGAGGCTGAGATATCGCTGTCATCGTAAATTTTAGCGTTTTTGATAGCCAAATTTAGCTTTTGCTCTTTTTCAAGCACAAGTTTAGCGTTTTTACTTATGATGACGTGACACTCGTTTGTTTTAGCTATCTCATTAGCAAGCTTAACGCCCAAATTTACGCCGCTTGCCCCGCTAATGCCTACTAGAATTTTTCTCATCTTATGATCGCTTGTTTTTTAGATACGATTGTAGCATAAAAAGTTTTGTTATCCTTGCTTCTTACTTTGATAATATCGCCCAAATTTCCATGTTCAAGAGCTTTAACCTCTATCACTACACTTAAAGAACCATCGTTTAAAACAGCTTGAATATTATCATTTCTTTTTACAAGAGTTAAAAACTCAAACTGTCTTTTTAAAAGAATTTCGCCATTTTTAATGTTTTGTTTTGATATTAGTCTTGATGACGGAATCTTGGTAAAAGAATCTTTTAAAAAATTATCAAAATTTACCATATCCATTTTATAGTCAGCAATGCCCAAAATATGCCTCATTGAGATATTTTTTACAGCTTTTAAAACAGGCATTAGAGCCTTAAACTCATATCTGAAAAAAAATGTTTTTTGTATGCCGTTTGCGTTAAATATAGCTCTAAAGGTTCCTTTTGAGTTATTTAAAGAGTTAATATAAATTTGATCTAGATTATAGGATGAGAAGTCTTTAGGAAATTCGTTTTGTGCCGAAATTTCAGGAAATTTGATAAATTTGATATCAGGATACTCTTTTGTAACGGCTATTAAAAACTCTTTTTGAAGTTTCTCAATCTCACTACAATCTTTTACAAAAATCATCTCGCCACCGCTTTTGTCTTCAAAATTAATAAGGCGAGACTTTGCGATACTGGCTATCTGGTTTGAGCTTATTTTAGCTGCCTTATTGCCGTTTAAATTTAAAATTTCTTCATCTTTTCCATCATATCCTAATGTTTTAAGGGTTATAGAGTCACTATTTATGCAATACATAGGGTTTAAAGCAATAGAGTTAGCGGATAAAAATACAGAAAAAAAGATTAAAAAAAAGATGGAGCGGGAAACGAGATTCGAACTCGCGACCCCAACCTTGGCAAGGTTGTGCTCTACCCCTGAGCTATTCCCGCGGATAAGAAGTCGCAATTTTATCAAAATCATCACCGTTTGTCAAGAAATTTTATAAATAAAAATCTTATCACCTTTTTTTATCTCGTTTTGATCGAAATCAGAAAGGTGGATGGCGTTACTTTTTACTAGAGGCAATATCATACCTGAACCAAATTTATTGTTATCTGTTATATGAAATTTACCATCTTTTAGCGTTCCTAATACTATATTCTGACGTCCGGACTTTATCTTTAGATCCTGATAGGCTTCCGCTTCAACTTGCATCAAATTTTTGCCGTTTAAAAATGGCACTACAAGCAAAAATGCGAGTAAAAAGGCTGCCATAGGATTTCCAGGAAGTATAAAAACTAATTTTGAATCTTTAGAGTATGCCTTGCATGGGCGACCAGGTCTAACATTTATATGTTCAAAAAGTTCTTTGAAACCAAGCGAAAGTAGAGCGGTTTTCATATAGTCAGCTTCACCTTTACTAGCCCCACCAGAACAAATAATCACATCAAAATTTGCATTTTGAAACGAATTTATAGTCTCGTTTAAATCATCTTTTATTATCCCCAAATAGCTACTTTTGAAACCGAAATTTAACAGTATGGCAGCTATTGCTTCGGCATTTGCGTTATAAATTTGATTCTCATTGGCTGTTTGCCAAGGTTCTATTATCTCATCTCCGCTTGAGAAAATACCTATTTTTGGCTTTACCAATATTTTTACACGAGAGATGCCTTGAGCCGCGAGCATCATTATATGAGCTGGAGCCAGTCTGGTGCCTGCGCTGATAAGCTCATCTCCTACTTTTACCTCTTCTCCTCTATGCCTAAATGCATCATAGGCTCTTGTTTTATCGGTTACTATGACTTTTTCATCCTCTATGATAACATCCTCAAGTCTAGCCACGGTATCTGCACCTTTTGGCATTTTTGCGCCTGTCATTATCTTTATACACTCGCCATCTTTTATCGATGTATCTTTGCTATCTCCTGCAAAAACAGCGTCTATAACTTTTAGAGGTTTGTTTTTATCGGCAAATTTCATAGCATAGCCGTCCAACGCCGAGTTATCAAATGCAGGCAAATCCTTTACGGCGATTATATTCTCGGCTAAAATTTCTCCTACTGCCATGGATATGCTTACAAATTCACTATTATTACTCGATTTTACACTATCAAATATAGTTTTTAAGGCTTCATTTACTATCATTATTATTCTTCCAATCTTTTTATTTTAGCCCCAAGTTTTGCGAGCTTTATTTCTAAATTTTCATAACCTCTATCAAGATGGTAAATTCTATGCACCTTGCTTGTTCCATCGCTTGCAAGAGCTGCTAATACTAGGGCTGAAGAGGCTCTAAGATCAGTAGCCATGACATCTGCTGCGTTTAGCTTCTCTCCTCCATATATGCTTGCTATATGTCCGTTTAAACGTATATCAGCGCCCATTCTGCTAAGTTCGCTTACGTGCATAAAACGATTTTCAAATAATCTTTCATCAATCACACTAACTCCGTCTGCAATTAGCGCAAGAGCCATAAATTGAGCTTGCATATCGGTTGGAAAGCCGGGATATTCTGTTGTTACTATCTCTACAGGCTTTATTTTATCCGTAGGAAGTATGGTTATTTTGTCTTCATTAATATCTATGCCAAAGCCCATCTCGTTAAATTTGGTTAATATAGCCTTTAGGTGACTTGCATTGGCATTTGTTATTGTGATTTTAGAATTTGTAATAGCACCTGCGCAAAGGTAGGTGCCAGCCTCTATTCTGTCTGGAATTACTCTTATATTTTTAGAGGTTATGAGGTTTTGGCCCGTGCCCTTAATAGTAAGTTCATTAGTCCCGATTCCTTCTATATACACTCCGGCATCTGCTAAAACCTCGCATAGCTGCACTACCTCAGGCTCTTTTGCTACGTTTGTAAGACGTGTGGTACCGTGCGCTAAGGCGGCCGCCATTATGATATTTTCGCTTCCTGTGACCGTAATCTTATCAAATACAATATCGGCTCCGTGCAAGCCATTTGGCGCGGTAGCTACTACATAGCCCTGTTTTATTTCTATGTTTGCACCCATTTTTTCAAGCGCACTTAGATGAAGGTCAATCGGACGCTGACCTATGGCGCAACCTCCGGGCAAGCTTACTTCGCAATGTCCAAATCTGGCCAGTAAGGGTCCAAGAACCAAGATGGAAGCGCGCATTTTACGGACTATATCGTAGTTTGCCTTAGTAGAGTTTATATTGTTTGTATTGATTTTTAGTATATGAGAGTCTAAAAAATCACACTTCGCACCTAAATTTACAAGTAAAGTCGCAAGAGTCTTTATATCTGCAACATTTGGGATATTTTCTAGTACTACATCATCTTTTATTATCAACGTTGATGCTATAAGCGGTAATGCCGCGTTTTTAGCACCGCTTATAGCGACCTCTCCGCTTAATTTACTATTTCCTTCTATTTCCAAATAAAACATAATTAAATCCTTATAAGATAGCGATTATAACGCAACTTAACTTATAAAAAGAAAATTTAAGACATTTAAAGCCTTTTTTACCCAATTATCTATATAATTTTAATCGCTTAATAAAAACTTAGGATGTAAATTGAAATTTAAAAAGTCTATTTTAGCCACAATGTTAAGCTGCTTTTTTCTATCAGGTTGTTCTCACTTAACTCCGAATTTAGATCAAAAACGAACACCAGATACAATAGAAGAAATAAAAGATGAGCAAAGCCATATTAAATTTGCAGAATTTGATCATACCGGAGTGTATTATGCAGCCAAGGCATCGTATATTTCAAAAATGATAAATGAATATATTGGAAAGAAAAGTGGCAAAGACTGCTCTGGGTTTGTATCTTTAATAAATAAAAAAAATAACAATATATATTTTAAAGAGGCTAATTTAGAAAAGTTTTATACTAAATATGGTTTTAAATCGGAGGCTATTTTTAATCTATATAAAAATCAGGATATGATTTTTCAAGAGAATCCAAAAGTAGGAGATTTGATATTTTTTAACAACACTACAAGCAAAACAAAAAACTACAAAAAGACAAAAATAATTACGCATATAGGCATAGTAAGCGATATATATAGCGATGGAACTATAGAATTTATACATCATTCCGGGAAGGAAAGTAAAAAAGGAGTCATAAATTTTTCTCAAAAAAATAAGCATAAAGCAGGCGGAAAAAAGATAAATTCCTATGTGGTAAGCTGTAAAAAATGTAGCTCTACATATCTTAGCTCAAATAGATTTGCAGGCTTTGGCAGAGTTAAAATTTAAAGGCTTTTAAAAGGATTTTGATTGTATGTAACCTCTTTTTTGATAGCTTTTAACTGCTTGGTATATTTTCTTATAAATTTCATTATTCAAGATAGTGATTTAAATTTGGTTTTCGGGCTAAATTTGCTACTTTTAGATCAAAATTTTTTCTGGCAACTACTGAGCTCGATGTTTATGCATGGAAATTTAACTCACTTGCTTATGAATATGGCGGTTCTTTTTCAGTTTGGCTCTATTTTGGAACGCGAACTTGGAGCTTTAAAATTTAGCCTAGTTTATCTGCTTGGAGGCATAACTACTTCGCTTTTAAGCTTCGTTTATATCTATTTTGTCTATGAATTTAACGGAAATTTTATAAATTTAGTCGGAGCAAGCGGAGCCATAAGCGTGCTTCTTGGCATCATGGCATTTCTTGATAGAAGTAGCGCTAAAGGGCTTTTGATAGCTATCTTGCTTATGAGTTTTGTGCCTTTGATGATGGGAGTAAATATAGCTTGGTACGCTCACATAATCGGCTTTGGCGTTGGGTATTTGATAATGAAAGCGAGAGTTTTATGAGGTTTTTTAAAGAGCTTGGCGAAATTTTAAGATGTGGCGATAAGGATAAGAAATTTGCTACATTTAAAAATTTTTACGACGGCTACAAGGCGGGACATTATGATATAGTGGATGATGGCGAAATTTTACCTCTTAAGGAGCCTAGTTACGCTAAATTTTGTGATGTCGTGGAGATGAAAAATCTGGATAAAAAATCAAGCAAACAAAACAAAGACGCAGCCTTCCTTCACTCGATCGCTCATATCGAATATAGCGCCATAGATATAGCGCTTGATGCGGCTTATCGCTTCCGAGGTCTTCCTAGGCGTTATTATGACGACTGGCTTGAGGTGGCTGAAGATGAGATAAGGCACTTTGAGATGATTGAAAAATATATGCAAAATTTTGGTGTAAAATACGGTGATATACAAGTTCATAACGGGCTTTTTATAGCACTTAAGATGACTGAAAACTCATTGCTTGAGCGTATGGCTGTGCTTCCAAGATACATGGAGGCAAACGGACTTGATGCAAATGCTTTTATGCTTAAAAAACTTGAAAATGACGATACGAAAGCTGCTTTAAAAGAGATTTTGCAAGTGATTTTGGATGAAGAAATTTCACATGTCAGCAAGGGCGATAGGTGGTTTAAATTTGAGTGTGAGCGTAGAAACGTTGATCCAAACGAATATATCGCTATCGTTAAGAGAATTTATCCAAATTCATTTATGCAAAGCAGGGAGCTAAACGAAGAGGCTAGATTAAAGTCCGGATTTAGCGCTTTAGAGATAGAGCGCATCAAGCAAATAGCCAAAAATAGGGCGTATAAATAGGAGTGAATATGAAAAAAATTTACTTTATAAGGCATGCAAAAGCAGCTCAAAAAGACTATGAAAACGACTTTGAGCGAGATCTAAACGAACGAGGCAAGAAAGATTTGGCTTTGATGTGCGATAGGCTTAAAAAGCATAAGGTGAGGGTGGATGCGATCTTTTCAAGCCCTGCAAAACGCTGCGCAAAAACTGCTAGCAAGATGGCTGACGCTGTTAAATTTAAAGGTAAAATAGAGTTTATAGATATGTTTTACGAGGCTAGTGTGAGCGATATGCTTGAGTTTATAAGAGGGCTTGATGATAGGCTAAATAGCGTATTTATCGTATCGCACAATGACACTATAACTGAAATTTGCGAACTTCTAAGCGATGCCGTAATAGGCAATATCCCTACTTGCGGGATATTTTGTATAGAATTTGAATGCTCTTTTAAAGATATTAAAGAGCATTCAAATCGCGCTTTGTTTTTTGACTATCCAAAAAAACATAAGGACTAAATTAACTCAAACATATTATTTCTGACCATCTTTTCAATGAGTCCGACTATATAGATGTCTACTGCTTCATTTTTATCTACTATTTCAAGCTCTCCTTTTTCATTTCTTCTTTGCATCTGTATATTTTTTTCTTTCAGTAGTCTTTTGATATCTTTTATGCTGTTTTGTCCGTCAAAGGCTAGCATTATCTCAAATTCTTCTTTGGCAAATTTTCCTATTATTTCGTTTAGATAGTTGGAAAATGATATTATTCGCTCATCGTTATTCAAAAAATATTTAATGTATCTTTTATAGATATCTTTTATTTTGCTTTTTCCGGGGTTGTATTTAACGCAAACTATGGGATTTGGTAGTATATCCACGCTATCGTTAATGATCAGCGATACAATATCTGCATAAACTTGATTTTTATCATTTTCATCAAACATCCCTACAATATCTTTGATAGAGATTGTAGAAGGGAAGGATGAGTTTAAAATATTTACTATTTTTATCACTCTACTATTTATCTCTTTATTTTTCGAATCAAATATTTTATTGTCCTTAATCGTAAATGATCCGAGTAAATTTAGCTCATCTAAAACTTTTTTACTAAATGTTTTATCAAGTCTTGCTTTCGCTAAATTTTCCTTATGTGTTATGATACTTCTTCTAAAGGACATCCCTGTCGTAAAATCAAAGAATTGCTCTATGGCTATTCTTGGCTCCATATTATTAAAATTTTTAACTATATTTGATAGTTGCTGATCATGTGTGTTATTTAAAGAAAATATTAGATTGGAATCAACAAGATAGCCAAGCTCGTATTTTTCTATATGTTCTATAAATTCATAAAAAAAGCAAGGATCATTGAAAATTTCAAAATACTCGTGAAATATATAGCTGTCATCATTCGTATCTAAGCTGTCTATGGTGCTTATAAGGTTTTTTTGTTTGTCAGAAAAACCTATAGCACTCATATAACTTTTTAGAAATTTCAGATTTTCTCTTAAAAATTTAACTTGTTCTTGCGGGGAAAATTTATTTTTTGGCATAAAAATATCAATAAAATCTCTTATAATCGACTTGTTTTTCCACCCAGGGTATGTATTGTAAGATACGTAAGCGATTCCATTTGGGGATAGTAAATTTTTTATGGTCTTTAAAATAGCGTCTTGAACCTCTTTTGGAACCCAGCTGTATACACCGTGAGCTATTATGTAATCAAACTTTCCTAATTCATCTCTCATTTCGCATATATCTTTTTGATATAGTTTTAAATTTTCTATTCCAAGTTCGCTAATTATCTTATTTCCTTTTTCTATCTGAGTACCGGATAAATCAACTCCAACCAACGTTGCTTCTTGATTATTCAGAGCAAAAGGTATCAGGTTTCCGCCAAAAGAACATCCTATATCTAAAATTTTTGCTTTTGAAGCATTAGGTGGATCAAGCAACAAAAGTTTTGCTATAGCTTCTAATTTATAAGGGTGGGAATATTTGAAAGATTGTGATACATAAGGTATGCTATCGTAGCTCTCTTCGATATGTTTTATTTCCATTTTAATAATCTCCTTAGTTTTTTCAAAGTTTATTTTATCATTAGTTGCATAAATTTAATTTTTAGGAATTTTATAAAAGAGAAGGTTTTTGTTAATATATAGAAAAATATATGAAATCAAGCGTAAAATATCACATTAAATTTAATGGATAAATTTAAAATATACAAAATGTAAAGTTTATAAAATATCGTATATATAGAGCTTTGATTTATATTCGAAAAGCGTATCTTGAAAATATAAATATTAATTTGAAAATTATAGTTTTCAATACAAAATGATGAAAATAGTTTGCATTTAACCTTTTTATAGATTTTATCATAAAATAAAACAGCATAAAACGCAATGAGTAAAATGCAACTTTTTGTTGGATGTGTTGATGTGTATGCAGAGGAATTTCTCTTTTGCTTAAAACCAAAATCTGCTTTTAAGAAACACCAACATAACACACTATATCAGTCATAATTGATGATTGGCAATAGTGAAGCTAGATTATAAATGAGCTCTTCTGGCTTGAGAAATCTGAAGTAATTTGTGTGTTAGATATAAACACAGTGCTTTTAAATTTTTGCCTAAAAAACGAACTTTTACACAAAAATGCAAATGAAAAATTTATCTTTGAAATTTTAGCTCTATTTTTCTAAAGATTTTGGAAAGTATTGGCTTTTTAAGGTAGTTTTTAACGTGCCTTATAATCAATTTTTGGGCTTTATAAAAGCCCAAATTTATTACATAAAGTTAGGCGCGTCGTTTGAAAATAGTATCAGATCCCCTGCTTTGGTTTTTTGAGCTAGTATTTCTTGCATTTTTGACTTATCTTTTATGATGATTATCTTTGGTTTTGTTAGGTATTTTAACAAGGAAGCCGCATTTAAAGAGCTTGATATCATCACTACATCAAAAATTTCATTTATGATCTTGCTTAGTTTTTCATTATCTTCCGAAGTACTCTCTACTATTCCTGGCGTTATAAGCACTTTTCTGCCATCATAGCTTGCGACAAGCTCATAAGATGCACTCATACCGTTAAAATTTCCATTAAAGCTATCATCTATGATGATTTTACCCCCTGCATCAATGCGTTGCAGTCTATGCTCGATGTTTTTAAGCTTGGATATTAGGTTTTGTATTTTGTCCGCTTTCAGCCCTAGATAAAGAGCTATTTTTATGCAGGCTGCTAAATTTGCGCAGTTAAATTTACCAAGTAGCGGGGAGCTGAATTTAAACTCGTCAAGGCTAAATTTTACGCCTTCTAAATTCGCTTCTATCTCATTTAAATTCTTATCAAAAATTTCTATTTTTTCGCTCTCTTTTGCCAGTGTTGAGCTATGCACGAAGGCTTTTTCAAGTCGATTTGATCCAAGCGCTTCAAGCTTGGTTGCGCGGATATTATCAAGAGTTTTAAAATATTCTATGTGCTGAGCCCCTATTTCGCCTACGATTACGATTTGAGGACGCAAAAACGCGGTAATTTCAGCTATATCGCCCTTCAGTCTAGCTCCTGCTTCTGCGATATAAATTTGCGTATCGCTAGCAAGATTTGAATTTACGTCTTGGATCAAGCCTGCTAGAGTATTTACGCTGCGAGGAGTTTTGTGGCACTTAAAGTCATCTTTTAAAATTTCAAACAAGAAATTTTTAATACTTGTCTTGCCAAAACTTGCCGTTATCAGAACGATTTTAAGCTCTTTCATGTTTTCAAGCTTTTTAAAAGCCGCTTTTTCATACATCTTAAAATTCATCTTCTCAAGCATAAAGCTAAGTATAAATGAAATTGCAAGCGGAAGTATAACGCCTAAATTTTGACACTTAACCGAGATGTAGCAAAATATATTTTCAAGCACCAAGGCGATTATAAGTATAATGAAAAATCGCTTAACTCTTGGAGTAAAAACTAGCTTCTTATCAAGCCTTTTATGCCAAAGATATAGACTTGGCACCATCGCAAAGTAAAAATATATCCAAAAAAACTTGCCCGTCGTATAGTAAAGCACAACAGGAATTATCGCAAAAAATACGTGCCAGGCAGGCTTTGTGAAGTGGAACAGCACCCGCTCGAATTTGTACGAAAACCACTGCAAGCAGGTGATAAGATAAAATCCAATCGCAAGAGTAAATAAAGAGTGAGTAATAATCAATCCGCCGCTTGTTAAAATTTCAGTTAAATTCTCGCTCATTTTAGCTCCTCTTTCTCATTTAAATTTAGCTCGGAATCGATAACTCCGCTGATGTATCTTGCATGAAGCAAAAAGAAAAAGTGATCGCCCTTAAGCGGATGAAAATCGCTGTTTGAGATGAGGCTATGTATCCTCTCGCCGCTTTTTAACGGAGTCGCACTATCGTCTTCCCCCCAAAATATAAGCGCCCTGCCCTTGTATTCTTTAAATTTATTTGTAAAATCCTCATTAACTACGTTTTTAAGTGTTTCATACATCTGCTTGCTCATGCCTTTTACGTCTTTTGTGGCAAAAAATTTATATAAAAAGCCAAATCCAAGAGCTTTTAAAATTTTAAAAACGGCGATTTTAAACCTCACGAAAAACGGCTTTTTGGTAACTATGCCAGCACTGCTTAAAAGAGCTAAATTTGCAGGCTTAAGCAAGGTTGCAACCTTTCCGCCAAACGAGTGTCCGACGATAAGAGTTGGAGTGATATTTATCTCTTTCAAAAACAGCCTCATAATCTCGGCATAATCTTTCGTATAAAGATCTTCGTG
>NZ_LIWS01000009.1:0-63665 GCF_012978835.1 Campylobacter sp. RM16190
GCAAAGAGGTTTTAAGTCTAAAATTCCCAGCCAAAATAGAGGCAAAAGTAAGCATAGATGTGTCTTCTTGCTTAGCGTGGAACGATACGATTTGTTATAATTGCCAAGATGTATGCAAATTTAGAGCGATTGACTTTTTTGGCGTTTTTCGCCCTGTTATAAATGAACGCTGCACGGGATGTGCGCAGTGTCTTGAGGTGTGTTTTAAAAATTCTATCAAAATGGAGGCTTTATGAAAATTCTACTCGCTTTTTTAGCGCTTTTAAATTTGGCTTTTTCTCTTGATATCAAAGAGCCTTACAAGATCATAGAAGCGCATTCTAACGTTATAAGTTCCTCGCTAATAAACGACAAACTTTATCTTGGTACCGACAGCGGTCAGGTAAATATCTATGATATGAAAAGCGAGGAGTTTTTAGAGCCTATAGTTTTACCAAAGATAAAGACGCATTTTACCGATGATGAGTTTGCAAAAGTATTTAGCATAGATGAGCTTAACGGTGTGCTGATGGTGCTAAGCGAGACGAGTTATGGCAAAAGACTTTTGCACGTTTATGAGATGATTGACGGTAAAAGAGTAGAGACTAAAACTATAAATTTAAATAACGAATCAATCAAAAAGGCTCTATTTTTAGATCCAAAGACAGCTATTATCGGCTCACTTAGTAATGAAATTTATTTTTTAAATTTAGAAACGGGCAACATCGACTTTAGCAAAAAATTTTCCATAGCGTCGCTATCTGACTTTGAACTTAGCGAAGATAGAAGCAAGATCGCCGTGGGGTGTGAGAGCGGGATAGTTTATATATTTGACGCTAAAGAGCGCAAAGTGCTAAACGAGCTTGGCTTTCATAAAGATAATATGTATGATATAGAGTATAAAAACGGTGCTATCGTTACAGGCGGAGTGGATAGACATGCAGGAGTTTATAGCGGCGGTAGTATCGGCATGATGAGGTCAAATTTTTTAGTCTATGCGGTAGGTCTTAGCGATGACGGCAAGCTTGGAGCATTTATGAGTGATGATTTAAGCGATATAGACGTATTTGAAGTAAACAGTAAGAGAATTTTAGCAAGGCTAAAAACTATGCAAAGCACGATAAGTGGCATACATTTTTTAGATGATAGTTCTCTTATAAGTGTTGCTTACGAGAAAAAAGTAAAATTTTGGAGATTTAGATGAATATTTCAAGTGTGATAGTACATGTAAAAGATGAAAATTTGATAGACGATATCTTAAATTCGCTTCGTAAAATGAGCCAGTGTGAAATTATTGCTTATGAAAACGCAAAGATAGTAGCGCTTATAAGCGTAGATAATTTTGAAGACGAGCTTGAGACTTTTAAGGCTATGGAGCGTATAAACGGAGTTGCCGGAGTTGCGATGGTGTATAGCTATCAAGAGGACTTGGAGGGCGATTTACAGAGGCTAAAAGAGAGCGGCAAACTCAGCGAAGTGCTTACAAACGATGATATGCAAGCTCGTGATATAGTTTATAGCGGTAGCGTTCACCATAAGGTTAAATAGCTTAAATTTAACCTTCTTTTTATTCAAATCTCTACTAAAATCAAAAAATCTAACCTCAAATTCAACGCAAACTATATAAAATATTAGAAAATAAAATTTTAGGAGCTTATAATGGCCGTGAATTTGAGTAGATTAAAAGATCTTTTTATAGAGATTAATTCTATAAACGATTATAGTTTCGGCGACGGAATGAGCCGACTTGCTTACACTTCTCAGGATAAAACCGCGCGCGAACTGTTTATAAAGCGCTGTCAGGAAGCAGGTCTTAGCGTAAGAGTGGATGCGATAGGCAATATCTTTGCAAGGCGCGAAGGAAGCGAGCCGAATTTACCTGCAATTGCCTTTGGGTCCCACCTTGATACGGTTATAAACGGCGGACAGTTTGACGGAATTTTAGGCGTGCTTGGCGGACTTGAAGTAATCCGCTCGCTAAATGATGAAAATATCAAAACAAAACACTCTCTTGAGTTAATCGTGTTTGAGTGTGAGGAGTCAAGCAGGTTTAATATCGCGACTCTTGGCAGTAAGGTAATGTGCGGTAAGCTAGGATATGAGAATCTAAAGGATGTCAAAGACTTTACGGGACGTGAAATAGGCGAAATTTTTAGCGAATTTGGAATAGATATAAAAAGGATCGAAGAGGCTAAAAATTTAGAACCTAACTACAAAAGCTTTTTTGAAATTCATATCGAGCAAGGACCGCTTCTTGATAATGAAAAAATTCAAATCGGCGTAGTAAGCGCAATCGCTGCGCCTCATAGATTTAGCGTGCGAGTTATCGGGCAGCCTCAGCACTCAGGAACTACTGCTATGAAATACCGAAATGACGCACTTTGTGCGGCGGCTGAGATAATACTAGCAGTTGAAAAGATAGCAAAAGATAATTCTCAAAATAGCGTAGTGGCAACTACGGGTAATTGCTCCGTAAAACCGGGCGTGATGAACGTAGTGCCGGGAGAGACGACGCTGCTTATTGATCTAAGGGGTATAAATTTGCAAACCCGTGAAGATGCCTACGCTCAGATAATCTCGCATATAAACAAAATAGAAGAGAAACGAGGCGTAAAATGCGAGATAAAGCAACTCGGTTTTGATACTCCATGCAAGCTTGACGAGAGGCTTATAAATTTGATAGCTTCAGAGGCTAAGGGGTTAAATTTAAGCTATGAGATAATGCCAAGCGGAGCAGGACATGACGCTATG
Organism: Campylobacter sp. RM16190; assembly: GCF_012978835.1. NCBI lineage: Bacteria > Pseudomonadati > Campylobacterota > Epsilonproteobacteria > Campylobacterales > Campylobacteraceae > Campylobacter > Campylobacter sp. RM16190. The sequence continues at coordinate 2,731 of NZ_LIWS01000009.1, forward strand.
CATATGGCTGAAATTTGTCCTACCGCGATGATATTTATCCCTTCAAAAGACGGAATCAGCCATAATCCTGCAGAATTTTCTAGTTGGGACGATATAGAAAATGGGCTAAATCTTTTAAAAAGCGTGATCTTAAAAGAGGCTGAATAAATTAAAAAATATATTAAATATAGTAATAAAACATAGAATAAGGAGAAGTTATGCAAATAAATTCCGTATCAAATAATTTCAGTTTTTATGGCTTTAATCAAAACGAAAATACATCTAAATTTAGGGATTCGGTTTCAAATTTAAGTGCTATACAGATTACAAATAGCTATTTTTCTGATTTTCAGAATAAGGCTTTTGAACAGAGTGGCTTAAATTTCAGTATACAGTCAGCAGTGGATTTTGGCTTTTTCAATGAAGTAGCAAAAAGCCCTCAAAGACTAGAGAATATCTTAAAAAATATCGACTATAAGTCTATCGGTTATTTTGGTAAGGATATATCTTCTTTATCGCAAAATGAAGCTAGCGATCTTGTGAGTGAGAATGGATTTTTTGGTATCACAAATACAGCAAACAGAATAGCTGATTTTGTGATAAATGGCTCCGGAGGAGATCTTGAAAAGCTTCAAGCCGGAAAAGATGGTGTATTAAATGGTTTTAAAGAAGCTGAGCGTATGTGGGGAGATAAACTTCCTGAAATTTCTCAGCAAACCATCCAAAAAACTTTGGCTGCTATAGATCAGCAGATTGCCAAATTGGGCGGCAATGTACTTAATGTCCAGGCTTAGCCTTGTATCGATTCTGATTTTACCTGTATTTTTTGGAGGATGCACACAGTTTTTTTCTTTTACAAAAACTATTCCGCCAAAACAAACAGAAAAGCAAAATCCTATTTTGACCAAAGAGCGGATGATAAAGGGCTTCATAAGCGATCTTGTATATTCCGAATCAGGCTGGTGCTATACTATAAATAGTATTGATACCTCAAATAATAAGCTTGAAAGCGGTGTATTTTGTGGCGATAGTCATGAGTTCTCTTACGGAGATCTTGTTTATACAATTATTATAGACAATAGGATAAAAAAGATGCTTCTTCTACAAAAAGAGTATGTAAAAGCAGAAACTAAATATAAAAAATTGGATTCTATAGGGTTAAAAAAACCTATACTAAAGCGTTATAACAAGAAAAAGATAACTGAAGTGCCTAAATCAGAGCAAATCAGATTTGATTAGCCATTGATTTACCGAAGTAATTTATAATTCTTTCAAGCAATCAAAGTTAGAACTCCTTTTAAGGGGGCAAGACAAAGCTCCCTTTTTTATTATTCTCAGTTACTTTTTGTAATTTTTTTGTTTTTATTTTTTAAAATTTTAAATTTTTTTGTAAATTTAGACCATTTTTTAGGTTGTTTTTTTAAGAAAAAAGTCTTCAAAACTCATTATTATAAAATTAATTATCAAAAATTAATATTTTATTTTGTAATAAAATGCTTTACATAAGCCTATTTTAGGGATTAAATACACATTATAATACAAAACTTAATTAACAACTTTTTTATAAAATAGTTTAAGTTATTTTGCATTTCATTTATGTTAATATTGCCACTATAAACAATTTTAATTCAAAGGGGTTTAAATGAAATTGACTAAAATTAGTTTAGCGGCTTTGGTTGCTTTAGGTGCTTTCTCAAGCGTTGCAAGTGCAACTCCACTTGAAGATGCTATTAAAAATGTAGATCTTTCAGGATATGCAAGATATAGATATACAAACGATTTAACAGACAATAACGGCAAAAAAGATGATAACGGAAGACATCAGTTTAAATCTATATTCTCTTTTAAAGCCGCACTTGACGATAACTTCTTCGGTGTTTTAAGCTTAAGATACGGTTCTGACGACAGTAGCTCAGGATATGCTAATACTGCCGATATAACAGATACGGAAAGCACTTTTGGAGTTCAAGAGTTCTATCTTGGATATAAGGTTGGCAATACTACTGTAACAGCCGGCAAACAAGTAATGGGAACATACTTTACAGACGACTTGGCTGGCACAGGTATAAAAATTATGAATTCTGATATACAAGGTTTAACACTTGCTGCTGTTGCATTTGATGCGATTGAGACAGGTGGAGACTTTGACGGTAACCTAAAAAATACACTTCCTGAAGTTCCAAACGTTTATGGTTTGGCAGCAATGGGAAACTACGATCCATTTAGCTTTAAACTATGGTGGGCTGGTCTTGAAAATATAGCTAATCTATATGCTGCAGATGCTGGCTTAAAATTTGATTTAGGAGCCGCAAAAATAGGATTCCAAGGACAGTATGTACAAAATTCAGCAAAAGATAACACATATTCTGATGGTAAATTCTATGCATTAAAAGGCGATGCTAACTTTTTTGGATTTAATGTAAATTTAGGTTATATAAACTTTGAATCAGATGATGCCAATAAAGTATCTTTCGTAACAATAGAGGATAATGGTAAATTAATCAATCCTGCAAAACTTCTAAATTCTGTAATGAACAGCGGTAAGCAATACTACAACAATATCCAAGATGAAAACAAATATTGGTTCTTAGGACTAGGATATAAGATGGATAAAGTTTCTTTGTATGCGAACTATATTGATGGCGAAGGCTTTAGTCACGCCAAAGGATTTGGTAAAGATGCTGACAGAAAAGAGTGGAATGCCGGCGGTGCTTACAGATATAGCAAAAAACTTGTATTCTCAGGATTCTATGCGGCAGCTAAAGAAGAAAAAAATAACCTAACAAGCAAGAGAGATAGAATTAGATTTGAAACTAGATGGAATTTCTAATTTAGAGTCTATATTTTAAAATATGATATAATCCCAAGTAAGAATTTCTTGCTTGGGATTTTTAAATTTAAAACAAAGGGTTTTAATGAATTGGTATAAAATTTCATTTTTGGCATGTTTTATTTCTATTTTTGGCCTGAATGCAGATGAGCCAAGCTATATATTTGAAGCTAAAGGCGAATTTGCGAAAGAGCTAAAAGCTCTTGTTGAAAAATATTCCAAAGATGAAAATATAAGTATAAATGTTTATGAAAAATCTAAAGAGCAAGATAGGAGCGGTAGGTTTTTAAATATAGGTATCGATAGCAATAAAAAATATAGTCTAGAAAAGGGAAAGGAATTATATACTAAAAATTGTGCTAGATGTCACGGAGAGAACGGAGAAAAAAGAGCCTCTTACGGATCTGAAAAACTTACAAAACTATCTGCTGATGATATAGAAGTTGCGTTTTCTGGTTATCTAAACGATCCTTCTTACGGTGGTAGCACTAGGGATATAATGAAGTCTATTGCCGCAACAACTACATATAATGAACTTGGAGATATTATTGTATTTTTAAAAGGTGTTGATGCTTTAAAATATAAGCATAGCCAAGATGAAAATACAGATGTCGCAACTACTCCTAACCAAGGTAGCTATTTAAGATAAATTCTTTTAAAATTATACATTTAATGTTAATATTTTATATGGTATTAATACCATATAAAATAAATGTTATTTTAAAATACCTGTTTTTAGTAAATGATTGGTAATTTTTTTAAATTTTTTTATCAAATTTAAGTTATTAAAATGAATTTTTATGATAATATGTGTCATATTTTAAATTTTAAAGGAGTTTAAATGAAATTAACAAAGATTAGCTTGGCAGCTTTGGTTGCTTTAGGTGCTTTCTCAAGCGTTGCAAGTGCAACTCCGCTTGAAGATGCTATTAAAAATGTAGATCTTTCGGGATTTGCAAGATATAGATACACTAATGAAAAAACTACTCCTGCAGTAGGAGATAAAGAGACTGATGCCGGACATCAATTTAAAATGCTTACAACTTTCAAGGCAGCACTTGATGATAACTTCTTTGGCGTTTTGGGTTTGAGATATAGCACTACTGATGGTTCTGGATCAACAAACGGAGACAGGACAGACACAACCGATACTTTTAGAGTTAATGAATTCTACCTTGGCTATAAAAGAGATAACACAACAGTAACTCTTGGTAAGCAGATAATCGGTTCATACTTTACAGATGACGAGGCTGGAACCGGTATTAAAGTCATAAACACAGACATTAAAGGTCTAACACTTGCGGCTATAGCATTCGATGCACTTGAATATAGCGGTGAAACAGACTCTGCTATACCACAAGTTGCTTTTAGCAACAACCTTTATGGTGTAGCTGCTATAGGTTCTTACGATCCTGTAAATTTCCAACTATGGTATGCAATGCTTGTTGATGTTGCGAATGCTATAGCTGCCGATGTTTCATTTGGCTTTGATATTAGCGATGATGTCAATTTGGGTCTTCAAGCTCAATATGGAAATGTTGATGTAGATGATAAAGTATCAGCCTTGTATAAAGATACAAACTTTTATGCGACAGAGGCAGCTGCAAGTATTTTTGGCGTAGATCTTTCATTGGGATATATAGGCTGGAAAGTTAAAGATAAAGCAAAAGGTTTCTCAACACTTGAAGATCAAGGTTCATTTATAAGTTACGGAGAGCAGACTTTTGATTATACCGATCTTGAAGGAAGAGGTAATTTCTGGTTTGCTACTGCCGGCTATGGATTTGGTGATTTTGGTATAGCTGCTGAGTATATCAAAGGTGACATAAAAGACGATGCCGATAAAAAAACAAAAATGGAAGAGTATGTGGGAAGATTCTCATATGACTATAGTTCTAAGCTAGTATTTGAGAGCTGGTATTCACATGCAAAAGCTAAAGTTGATTCAAGTAAAACAAAAAGTGATGCCTTTAGATTTGAGGCTAAATACTCATTCTAATGATTCTAATATTCTGGGCGATTTTTCGCTCAGAATAAATTTCTAATACACACAAATAAAATATAAAAATTTTAAACAAGTAGTAGTAAGATTAAAAATGATAGAGCGAAAGCTTCCGCCCTATCGGAGAAAAATTACGCAAGTGTTGCGTTAAGCATCCATATGGCTTTTTCGTATTTTGCTATATTGTCTTCAGCTATAGCTACAGTAGTGCTATCGCCTTCTGCAACTTCTGCAAGCTTTTTTAATTCAGCCAGAAGGTGCTCATACTCTGCTAAAATTCCCTTTAGAACTTCTATCGGAGTATAGCTGTCTTTGCCTGCAGGCTTGATATGAGATAGTTTGTTTAACTCTTCAGGTTTTGTTATAGCTTTTCCGCCTAGTTGGATAGCTCTTTCTGCTACTTCATCGAAAAGTTCCGCTAATTCGTTATAAGCTTTTTCTGTGTATTCGTGAATGCTAAAAAATTGAATACCTTTAACATTCCAGTGATAGTCATGAAATTTGATAAATAACGCATGAGCGTCAGCCTGAATTTGGTTTAGTTGTTGAATTACATTTGACATATTGTCTCCTTTATTTAATTTTTATAGTGAAATTATAGCAAAGAAATCTTAAATAAAAATTATTTCTAAATAATAAAAATTATTATTTAGTATATAGTTAATTAAATTATACAGCTTATTTGTTAATCAATAGACATTTAATATAATATTTGTTAAGAAATCTTAGTATGAAATTTTAAAAATTATTTTTGAAGCATAGTTTTTAAAATTCTTTTTCCTACTTCTACTCCGGGTTGATCGTATGTGTTAATTCCTAGCATTATCCCTGTAGCAGATGTTAAAAGCTCGTAATAATATATGAGATAGCCTGCATGCCACTCATCAAGCCTATCTATGCTTATTAGATCTACACTTATTCCCTCTTGAATGAGAGCGTGCGTGGTAGCATCGCATTGTGCATTTATTAAGTCTGATAGGCTAAGGTCATTTGCAAAATTACAGGCTTCAAGGTTGTTTAAATTTATATTTGGTGTAGTAATTGTCGAGTCATGATCTAAAATTTTTATAAAAGTCACGGTTTTATCTTTTATTCCATCCATTATTAGTTGCAAAAAGCTATGCTGATCTCTTGAGCCAATTAGCCCGACAGGTGTCAGTCCATATCTTTTAAAACCTTCTTTTTTTCCAAGGCTCTCAGCCCATAGCTGAACATACCAATCATTAAATTCCAAAAATCTATCAGAGTAGCTAAAAATTACATTTATTTTTGCATTTTTATGTGTTGCATAATGATATGCTTTATACATTAAAGTATTATCGTTTTCTTGTAAAAACTGCTTTTTGCATTCAATTGCCCCGTTAAGAAGAGCTTTAGTATCATATCCACAAAGCGTCAAAGGCACAAGTCCAATCGCACTTAATACACTAAATCTACCACCTACGTTTTTAGGAATATTAAATAATGATATATTGTTTTCTTTTGCATAAAATTCAAGTGGAGAGCCAGGGTCTGTGATAATGAGAAAATTTTTGTTTAAATTGCTAGGTTTAAAGCAGTCAAGAATACATTTAAAAAGAGTAATAGTCTCTATCGTGGTGCCTGATTTTGAGCTTATGATAAATAGAGTATCGTTAAATTTTAGTTTATCAAGTAGCTTTTCAAAGCTAAATGGATCAACGTTATCTAAAAAATATAGCTCTTTGCTATCGGGCTTTTTTCTTGACTTGAGAAGGCATTTTAGAGCCTTAACTCCAAGAGAGCTCCCTCCTATGCCTACTAAAACTATATTTTTTATATCTTTAAATTTATTTTCAAGCTTGTTTATAGAGGTCAATATATCGCCTCCTAGTTCAGGAAGATGATAATACCCTATATCGCCACTTTCAAACTCCTCATTCATACGTTTCGCATACGATTTTATAGCCGATATAGGTGTTTTTTCAAAGAAAAGATTATTTTTTACCATCTTTATGAAGCTCGTAAAAGAAATTTGTGGCCTCTACAAATCCTGCAACACTTCCGCAGTCAAAGCGTCTGCCTTTAAATTTATATGCCAGCACCATGCCGTTTTTAGCCTGCTCTTTTAGCGCATCAGTTATTTGAACTTCTCCGTTTTTGCCGGGCTTTGTTTGCTCCAAAATTGAAAATATATCAGGTGTTAGTATATATCTTCCGATGATGGCTAAATTTGTAGGTGCCTCTTCGACGCTTGGTTTTTCCACCATGTCATCAACCATTATAAGGTCATCTTCTATGTATCTGCCACTTACGATACCGTAGTTGCTTACTTTATCTCTTGGTATTTCCATGACGGCTACGATAGAGCAGCGATACTTCTCATATATCCTTACCATCTGAGTAAGAACTCCTACACCTTGCTCGTTGATACAAAGATCATCAGCCAAAACAACGCCAAAAGGCTCGTCTCTGATAAGAGTTTTGCCTGTATGTATCGCATTTCCAAGCCCTCGCATGCTCTCTTGGCGAGTAAATGAAAATGTGCATTTTGCCATCAGATCGCGAATTTCGGTTAGCAAATACTCTTTATTTGTGCCTGAAATTTGGTGTTCAAGCTCGTAGCTGATGTCAAAATAATCCTCCAGCGCTCGCTTGCCACGACCTGTGATAAACGCCATATTTTTCATACCTGCTTCTAGCGCCTCGTCCACTCCATAGTGAATAAGCGGTTTTGTAAGTATCGGAAGCATCTCTTTTGGCAAGGATTTGGTCGCAGGTAAAAATCTAGTACCGTATCCCGCAGCCGGGAAAAGGCAAGTTTGTATCATAAATTTCCTTTTTTAAAGATATTTTAACCAAGGCTTACTAAATGCGAAATTAAGATAGCTAAATTTGAGTGTAGTTTGCTAAATTTTACAAACAAAGAAGGTGGGGGAGAGGGATTAAACCCCCTTAAATGCAGCTTTTGCGTTAGCTATATCGGTTTCATCCGGATGGCTTGCAGCAGCAGCCCATCTTGCTTCGCGCTCAGGCGTGATAGGATGAAGCGCTTTATCTCCTGCTTTTGCAGCCATTTCGCGCATCTGCTCGATAAGTTTTGGATCGATCGCACCTTGGCAGATAAATTCGCGCAAAATTTTATTGCCGTTTTGCTCTAAAATTTCTCTACCGACTTCAAGCATCTTTACTCCGTGCTCGCCTTCAGGCTCGGCTCCAAGAGTTATAAAAAGACCTACATTTTTATTTTTAATCTTTTCTTTTATGTAGCGTTTAAAATGGGCGTCAGGACCGCCCTTATCTACATAAAAGCCAACCGCTACGAAGTCAAATTCGCCCAAATCCTTAACGCACTCATCTTCAAAGCTAACCGCCTTACATCCGATCTCTTCTGCTATGGCTTCGCCCACTTTGCGCGTATTTCCAGTTAGTGAGCTATAAACTACAACTTTTTTCATTCAAAATCCTTTCTTGCTATTTTTGATATTTCAGCCGCCATAGTATTTCCCCAAAATACTCCTTCAATATTTAAGGTTGCACCATGATCGTTAACTTTCATATAGTCGTGTTTTTCGCAAAGTTTTAGAAAATCTTTGATCTCTTCAAGAGTAGTAGGCTTTATATATTGACTCATATCGCTAAATTTTACATTTGGATATTGGAAAAGACTCATAAATTTTCCGAAATTTCTTTGCGTTTCATTTGTCTTTGTGATCATTTTACGCTCTTTATTCATCGCAAACATCGAGTAATTGCCAAGCCTGCCGCCTGCTCCAAATCCTATAGGAAGAGTATCTTCTCCTTTGTGTCCAAGACGAATATATTTATACTCATCTCTGTTTTTTCTATTAATCTTTGTGTGTTCTAAAACTTCGTAATCTCCGCTATCAAGAAGAGAATTTGCAAAAGCGTGATGAAGCTCTTTGTCAGTTTCAAGGCTGTAGTAGTCAGGCGAAATTTCTTTAGATAGAACAGATCCTTGACTAAACATTAATGAGTAAAAACTAACGCTGTCTATTTTGAGCTCTTTTACTATTCTTGCGTCTTCAAGCACCTCTTCTACGGTTTCACCAGGGTAGTTGTATATAATATCTATGCAGACGAATTTATCAAAATTATCTCTTATTTGTTTTAGTCTCTTAAGTGCCTCTTCTTTGTCAAATACTCTATTTAGAAGCTTTCTGCCATCATCTGAAAAGGTTTGAACTCCAATACTAAAGCGATTTACTCCAAGACTATCAAGTAGTTTGAGCTTCTTTGGACTTAGGTTGTGCAACGTGCTTTCAAGGCTAAATTCGCAAGTAGGAGAAATTTTAAAATTCTTATGTATTGCGTTTATTATCGGATCTAAATGCTTCTCCTTTAGCACCGTAGGAGTTCCGCCGCCAAAATATACAGATTCTATATTTTTGGCTTTCATATATGGAAATTTGCCGAATTTTTCAATTTCGCTTAGTAAAAATTCAGTATAAGTATCAAGCTCTCCTTCAAGTTTGCTTCTATTCATCGAGCAAAACGAACAGATATTATCGCAAAACGGTATATGAAAATATATAATACCGTCTTTACGCTCAGGAGTGCCTTGTAAAAATTCAAAAAGCTCTTCCTCTGTTGCCGGAACAGGCTTGCTTCCGCCTCCTCCAGTATGATGTCCCTTTATACGTTCTTTAAACATACTTAATCCTTTATCTTAAACTCATAAGGTTTTGTTATCACGCAGTGGCTAAGTTCTTTTAGAACCTTTATCTGCATATCTTTTGTAAGTCTTTCCGCCTCATCGTTAAAAATTTTATTTTTTCCTCTAACGGCGACAACTTTTATCTCATCATTTATTATCTTAAAATCAACTTCCACGTAAAATGTCTCTTTAAGTCTAAGCATTAAAGCTTTTTTAGGATAATCCGCCCTGGACTCTTTTAAAATCTTAAATCCTACATTTTCCTTGCAAAATCCCTCTTTGTTAATGACTTCTTTTTTTTCTACCGTAGGAGCTGTAACTTCTTTTACGGCAGCGACTTCTATAGGCTCTACCTTTGGCACTTCTACTACAGTTTCTTGCACAGGAATTTTCTTATGGGTTTTCACGACTTTTTTTGGCTTAGGTTTTTTAATCTCCTTTGGCTTTTCTACCTTTACTATTTCGGGTTCTATTTTTACCTCTTCTACCTCAGGCTCCTTTATAGGTTCTTCTATAATGGGTTCAGGCACAATAGGCGGAGTAGGCTCTTTTGGCTCCTCTTTTACCTCTTTGACAAAATTTAATACAACCTTTGTTTGAACCTGCTCCTCTATCTTTTTTGAGAGAATTTCATCTGATTGAAGCGGTATAAATAGTATTGCTATATTTATAATCAAAGAAATAATAAAGTAGCGCATAAATTTTAGCCCCTTTGTTTTACTTTGTCAATAAATTATAAAGATGCTCCACTCCATCTCCTATGCGAGGAGTTCCACGAAGTAGAAGTGATGATGGAACTGTTATGATCTTATTATTTTTGGCTGCGTTTGTCTTTGAAAGCGCAGGACTCGTCTTTAAGATATCGTTTCCATTTCCCATTCCGCCTATGATTACTATAAAATCAGGATTTGAAGATAGTATAAACTCAGGCGAAACCACAGGTGTTGCGCCCTCTAATCCGTCAGCTATATTTACTAATCCTAGTTTTTTTAGCATATCTCCTGGTAGGGTCGATGAGCTAAAAGTGGTAATAGGAGTTGAAGAGAAAAATGATACGACTTTTTTGCCTTTTAATCTTGGATCTTCAAAGCTTTTAAATTTAGCTTTTATATTGTTTATTACCTCTTTCGCTTTTTCCTCTTTGCCGGTTATTTTGCCTATCTCTTCAATATTACTATAGATTCCATCGACGCTATCGGCTTTTAGAGTAAGCGTAGGAAGATTAAATTTTTTAAGACTATCTTGCACATCTACCGAGTGAAAGCTAACTATTACAAGATCAGGTTTTAGTTCGACTATCTTTTCTAAATTTGGCTTTGTGTACGTGCCTACGCTTTTTAGCTTTGAAGTCTTTTCTTCAGGCCAAATTTTTGACATAGAAAGAGTTGAAATAGCCGCTATTTGATCTTCTGCCTCAAGCATATATATGATCTCAACTACTGCAGGGTCAAGGACGACCAACTTTTTGGCATTTAAAAAACTTGCCAATATCGCTAAAATTAAAAACAGTTTTTTCATATTAATCCTTTAATGCAATCACAAATGGATTGTCTTTATATTCGATAACATCGCAGTTTAGTCCATAAATTTCTTTTAAAATTTCTTTTGTGTAAAGCTCTTTTGGACTACCTTTATATTTCACTTTCCCATCTTTTAGCATCAAAACTTCATTACAAAACAAAGATGCCAAATTTAGATCGTGTAAAACCATTATGGAGAGTAAGTTTAGCTCTTTGGTAAGCTTAGTGCAGATTTTCATAATCTCTATGGCGTAGTTTAGATCAAGTGCCGATGTAGGCTCATCTAAGAGTAAAATTTTTGGCTCACTTACAAGTGCACGCGCAAGTAAAACACGCTGAAATTCTCCTCCACTAAGAGAGTGTGCGATACGCTTTGCAAAATGAGAGATGTCAAGCAGCTCCATAATCTGATTGACTTTTTGTCTATCTTCTTTGCTGTATCCTGAAAATTGGCTTTTAAGATGAGAAAATCTTCCCATAAGTAAGATATCTTCAACTAAAAGAGGCATAGATAGAACCGATTTTTGAGGCACAAAGCCAAGTGTTTTGGCAAGCTCTTTTAAAGAGTAGTCTTTAAGCGGTTTGTCGATTATTTTTACTATTCCGCTTTTTGGAGCTAGCACTCTTAGGATATTTTTTAAAAGAGTTGATTTACCGCATCCGTTTGGCCCTAAAATGCCTATAAATTCGCCATTTTTTGCATTTAGGCTTATGTCTTTTAATATCTCTTTTGTCCCATAGGTAAAATTTAAATTTTCAACAACTACACTCATTAAACTATACCTTGCCTTGATTTAATAGCTAAAAACAAAAAGAACGGTGCTCCAAAAAATGCAGTTACAACTCCGATTGGAATTTCGACCGGATTTAGCACGCTTTTACCTATGGTATCGCAAGCCAGCAGAAAAAATCCGCCAGCAAAGGCTGAAACAGGAATTAATACTACGTTGCTTGAAGTTCTTAATATCATCCTTAGAGTGTGCGGTATGATTAGCCCCACAAAGCCTATCATCCCTGTAAATGCGACTGAAAAACCAACGGCTAAGGATGAGACGATAAGCAAGTATTTTTTAGTTTTTTCTACGTCCACGCCAAGGCTTTGAGCCTCTTCATCTCCACTTAAAATGACATTTAGCTCAAATCTTTTCATGTAAAAATATGTCATTGAAAGAGCAAGAGGAGCTACTATATATGCAATTCTTTCCCATGTCGCTCCGCTAAGATGCCCCATCATCCAAGCTACGATTCTAAAGCTATCTTCGCCTATTAAATATGTAGCAAATGATGTAAAAGCGCCTAAAAATGATGAAAATGCTATGCCTATTATAAGAAGTGTGGCTATTGATTTTCCTCGTTTTGATAGCTTAAATATTACTAAAGATAGCACCGCCGAGCTAAAAAATGCAAATACTCCATAGTATATGTCTGGTAGTTTTAAAAGATATGCTATAACAGCTCCAAATGTCGCACTTGCAGCTATTCCTATGATATACGGATCTGCAAGCGGGTTTAAAAACACGCTTTGGACCACGACACCCGAGCTTGCTAGTAACATACCTATTAAAATCGCCATAACAAGTCTAGGAAGCCTAAGCTCTAGCAAGATAGCCTGCTTGATCTCGTCTATCTCTTTACCAAGGATTAAATTTGTAATATCATTGTAGCTTATATCAGCTCCGCCTATGCTTAGCGATATGATGCAAAGAATAATAGTGAGTATCCCAAAAAGGATACTCATCTTGTTTTTAGTAAGCATACTTAAACTCTACGTAGTAGTTTCTTTCTGCTGCTGGAACGTATGCGTTGGCCGCTTCGCTTTGGAAGTCATTGTATTTTTCATTAAATAGATTTTTGACTCCGCCTGCAACCGAAAAGCCGTTTTTGAATTTATATTTTAATCCAAAATCAACTACTGTTTTAGCATCTATTGTCTCATAAGCACTATTAAATTGGCTTGAGTAGTATTTAATATCTGTTAAGATGTTGAAATTTTTAATTGGTTCATAGTTTATACCAAATACAAATTTGCTTTTTGATACATAAGGAACTCTCTTGCCGGCTTTTTTACCTTTTTTGATTTTGGCATCTATGTATGAAAATGTTTGGCTTAGTTTTAGACTGTCAAATAAGTTTTGTTCTGAGTAAAGTTCAAATCCTGAGCGTCTTGTCTCATCTATATTATAAAATCTCCAAGATGTTGAGTGTCCTCCTAACATCTCGTTTACGATCTCGTCTTTTGTGGTTGTGACAAAAGCTGTGGCACTAAAGTATTGACCTAAGATAAGATCTCTTAATCCAAGCTCGTAAGTATGGAAAATTTCAGATTTTAGATCATTTAGTTTGTATTCCGGTGCTCCCCCAACACTTACTTTATCTGTTAGTTGAGTAGGCGATGGTGAGATATATCCGCGTTCAAATTTAAGGTAGACATTACCTGTATCTGAGTATTTAAAACTAGGAGTTATCTCAAATGCGTGGTTGTTCATATTTTTATCAGTATCTATACTATCAATTATTGTCATAGGCATAGGAAATCTAGGAGGCATTGCAGGCATTGTTGTTTTTGCGTATCTGTTGATATCATAGATTGCCTTTTCAAATCTATATCCGCCTGTTAGTGAAAAAGCGTCTGTAAAGTTGTGCTTTTCGAATGCATAAAGCGTATGTGTTTGCTTTTTAAGATCTACAAGAGTGTAGCTGTGTCCACCCATAAATTTTCTATCACGCTCTCTTATGCCTTTGTTTTGAAGATAGTCGTAGCCTGCTATAAATTCACCGCTTCCGTAATCATATCTACTTTTTAAATTTACTCCTGTTTTTTTATCTGTAAAATCGCTCGTAGCTCCTCGCATGCTTATCTCTTGATAGTAAGGCATTAAATTTAACTTAAATTTATCGCTAAGCGCTATGGCATACTCAGCACTAATATCTATTTTTTTATGAGTTAATTGCTCTGCAGGTGTGCCAGCTTGTCTTCTGTTTTTTTCCAGTTTATCTTTAGTAATAGATTCTGTAGTATCTACTTTAGTTTTATAATAACTCGGATTAATCGCTAGTGTTTGATTGTCTGAAATTTGGTAATTTATACCAAGACTTGCGTAAAATCCTCTTTGTTTGTCGCCATCTCTATAGCCTTTTTCATCAAGTGCTTTAAAATTTCCTTTTAGGAATAAATTTTCGTTAGCCATTCCGCCTAAGCCTAAATTTAGATCTTTATAAGAGTATGAAGCTAGCTTGGTTGAGACGTTTGCATAAAAATCTCTAGGTTTTTGTTTTGTTATTATGTTTACTACGCCACCGCTTGTTCCGTTACCGTATAAAACAGCACCGCCGCCAGGTATGATCTCGATTTGTTCGATATCTTCAATAGCTAAGAAATTTATAGGAACGAAAGCGTGCGAGCTATCAAGCATGTTTAAAGCCATGCCGTTTAGTAAAACTTTAACCGATGTATTTGCCTTATTTCCTTGGCCTCTTAAATCAATCGTTTTTCCAAAGCCAGAGTTTATAAAATTTACTCCAGGAGCTTTTTCTAATATCTCTTCTACATCTTTATATCCGCGACTTTCTATCTCTTCTGATGTGATGATATAGACATTTTTAACTTCATCTTTTAGAGGACTTTCAAATCCTGTGGCTGTGATGACTGTCTTGTCAAGCTTTGTTGGAGCCTCTGCTGCAAATAGACTTACTGCTGCAGCAATGCTAATACACGCTATCTTTCTAAACATTTTTTATTTTCTCCTTTTTTTGGTTATGTTATTTTTTCTTGATGTTCAATTCAACATTTTGTACATTTGCATCTTTTAAAACCGATATCACATCAACTACTTTTCCATAGTTTATGGCCTCATCTGCATTTAGGGTTATATTTTTTTTATGAGCAGGGCTTAAATTTGAAATTTCATCTTTTAAAATTTCGCTATTTAATGTTTTTTCGGTTTCGTTTATCTTTAGTATTAAGCCGCCGTCTATTAGATAAAATAATTGGACTACATCGTTTTCATTGTCCTCTAAATTCGATTTAGTTTCAGGAAGCGCTATATCTATATGTGCAAATTTGTTAAAAGTAGTCGTTACCATAAAAAACAAAAGCAAGACAAATATGACGTCAATCAAATTTAGCATCGAAATGCTGGCGCTTTTGTGCCTGCTACGACGGACAAACTTCACAGCACTTCCTTTCACAGCATCTGCCAAATAGGCTTATGAGTCTGTTTAAATCATTTAGTATAAAATCAATCTTTTTATTTATCATTAGATGAAAGATTAGCGAAGGAATTCCTACTATAAGTCCCGCTGCAGTGGTATAAAGCGCTTCTGATATGCCTATGGCCACAAGTGGAGCATTTACGCTTGAGCTAAGTCCTTCAAAGGCCTTTATCATGCCCACAACCGTTCCTAGTAGTCCAAGCTGAGGGCTTGCGCTTGCACAAAGTCCTAATATCCAGCTTCTTCTTTCTAAATTCGCAAGCTCTACAGTAATAGCTTCTTCTATAGTATATTCAATTTGTGTTTTGTTTATGGAGTTTAAATTCTCTGTATTGTCAAGAACAAAAATAGTTGTTTTTGCTAGAGAGTTTTTGTATTTTTTACAAAATTCTCTTATTTTATCCGTATCACCTTCTAGTATGAGGTTGCCAAGCTTCATTTTAAATGAGCTTGTAGCGTCTATTTCAATAAATGTAAAATAAAAAGCCTTTTCAAGTAATACTGCAACCGCTAAAATACATAAGAAAAATATAGGCCACATAAATATGCCGCCTGTTTGTAAATATTCATACATGCGCTTCCTCTTTTATTATGTGCTTATTAAATCCAAGTGATGATTGTAGCATTATTTTAATTAAGCGATAATTAAAATCAATATGTTATAGATATATAGTAAAATTTAAGCGAGCAAGGCAAGCTCGCTTAAATTTGTTAGTAGTTGTATTTAAATTCTACGTAGTAATTTCGCTCAGGAGCAGGGTCGTAAGAGTTGTTTTGTTTGCTTTGAGTATAATTATATTTTTCATTAAATAAATTTTTTATACCCGCAGACACTAAAATTCCCTTTGTAAATTTATAGCTTAAACCCACGTCAACAATTTTCCTGCTGTCTATCTTGTCATAGTTTGCATCAAGAGAGCTTGATAGATATTTAAAGTCGGTTGAAAAATTTAAGTTTTTAATAGGCTCATACTCAGCCCCTATTACAAATTTGCTTCTTTCCACTAAAGGTACTTTGCGTCCTGAATTTTTGCCTGTTTTAATCTTTGCATTTACATACGAAAAGCTCTCTTTTAGCTTAAATTTTCCAAATTCTTGCTCTGAATAAATTTCGGTTCCATATCTTCTAGTTTTGTCTATATTTTTAAAATTCCATCCGTCGCTAACGTTTCTTCCAAGAGAAACTGTTAAAATTTCATCTTTAGTATCCGTTAAAAAAAGAGTCGCGCTAAAGAAATTTCCAAATACAAGATCTTTAAGTCCAAGCTCATACCCATGATATGTTTCTGATTTAAGACTGTTTAAGACATAAGGTCCGTTTGGTCCAAGCTTATCTATAAGTTGATTTGGTCCCGGAGATATATATCCGCGCTCAAATTTAAAATAAACACTTCCGCTATCTGAATATTTAAAATTCGGCGTTATCTCATAGGCGTAGTTGTTTTTATAGTCTCCTACTTTTAAGTAGTCTTTTGTATTTATAGTTCTTCCGCCCCTACTCATAGCTACGCTAACATCTCTTATTACATCATAATCTGCTCTTTCAAACCTCGCTCCTGCACTTAGAGAAAAGATGTCGGTGAAGTTATGTTTCTCAAGCAGATATAAAGAGTGGGTTTGCTTTTGCATATCAAATATGGTCAGTTGATTTCTTGAAAACATAGGCGTTTTAACATTGACGTTTATCATCCTGTAGCCTTCATTATTTAAGTAATCATAGCCTGTTATAAGTTCGCCGCTACCGTAGTTATATCTTGTTTTTACGTTTGCTCCGGTTTTTTTATCTTTCATATGAAAACCGTCTTGAAGAATTTTCACGTCTTGATAATAAGGCATGATGTGCATATCGAATTTATCATTAAATCTAATCGCATAGTCTGCGTCAAAATTTAGTCTCTTGCTTGTGGTTAGGGTTGATTCCCCGCCCGCTTGTCGTCTGTTTATAGCCATCTCTTCGGCAGATAAAGTCGGCACTCCGTAAGTTTTAGCCTTAAAATAGCTTGGGTTAAAAACTATGCTTTGGTTATCTGAAATTTTGTAATTTAATCCAAAAGAGGCGTAGTGACCTTTGTTTTTCTCGTCATATCTATAGCCCTTTTCATCAAACGCCTTGGCGGTAGCTTTTAAAAATAGATCTTGCGTTACATTCCCGCCAACGCCTAAATTTAGATCTTTATATGAATATGAGGCTATTTTGGTAGATATGTTTGCGTATGGTTTTACGGCTTTTTGTTTTGTTATAATATTGATAACTCCTCCGCTGGTTCCGCTTCCGTATAGCACGGCTCCACCGCCCGGTATGATTTCGATTTGTTCGATATCTTCTATTGGAACGAGATCTATAGGTATAGTCGTAGGGGTAGTATCTATCATATTCATCGCAACACCGTTTAAAAGCACCTTAACAGATGTGTTTGCTTTGCTTCCTTGACCTCTAAGATCTACAGTTTTGCCGTTGAAGCTAACTCCGGGAGCTTTTTCTAAAATTTCTTTTAAATTTTTATAGCCTCTGTTTTCTATCTCTTGGGAGGTTATTATCGATACGTTTCTTACCTCATCCTTTAAAGGACTCTCAAAGCCAGTAGCCGTGATAACCGTCTTATCAAGTCTTGTATTTGCATCAGAGCCGTAAAGAGCGGCTACCGCGATAATACTAATGGTTGTGATTTTTTTAAACACCTTTCTCTCCTTGTCTATTTTGAACTGGTTTTATCTGCTCTTATTTTTATATATTTAATACCGCGCAAGATATGTTAAATACACGCTTTATAGTTGCGGTTTTCTTGTCTTAAATTTTTTGTAAAATTTACGGAAAAAATTGTATCATCAAATTTATTAATAGATAATTAAAATCAATATTTTAATTATTTTATAAAGAGAGTTTAGGCGAGCCGTTTTACTCGCCTAAATTTGTTAGTAGTTATATTTAAACTCTACGTAGTAATTTCGCTCCGGAGCAGGGTAGTAAGTTCCTTTCCCCGAGCTTGAATAGTATGAGAAATATTTTTTATCAAATAAGTTTTTTATACCGCCAACAACTGAAAGATTCTTTGTAAAATTATATTTAGCAGAAATATCGACTAGAGTTTTTGAGTCCATTTTTTCGTTTTCGCTATTTAAAATTTTTGAATAATATTTTAAGTCAGCGTATAAATTGAGATTTTTAATAGGTGAATAATCAACTCCTAATATAAATTTTTGTTTCGCAACATGAGGAAGCTCCATTTTTACCGTTTTCGTCTTCTTGGTTTTGGTATCTTCTCTCTCAAATGTAGCTTTTGCATTTACATGACTAAATGACTCGGTGAGTTTTAACTTGTTATCTAAAAGATATTGTTCTGCATAAATTTCAAATCCATATCTTTTAGCCTTATCAAGATTTATGTATTTTCTCTCCCAGTTGACGTTTGGATTCATAGGATTGCCGTGAGGCTCAGTCCACTTTGCAAATATCATATCTTTGGTATCGGTATAAAATATGGCAGCACTCAAGAATTGATCAAAAATCATATCCTTAAAGCCGATTTCATAGGCATAAAATGTTTCCGGATTTAAATCGTTAAAGAAATACTCATACTGCTTTGGACCAACCTTAATGTTGTCAACTAGCTCTTGAGGGGATGGAGACACAAAGCCTTTTTCAAATTTCAAATATATATTGCCGGTGTCCGAGTATTTAAAATTCGGAGTTATCTCAAATGCGTGAGAGTTTGTATTTTTGCTGCTATTAAATGCAGGTCTCTTATGTATTGGACTAGCAGGTCTTTTTACATCATAAGAGGCTCTTTCGTATCTTCCTCCAAAGTTAAAAGATAGCAGATCTGTAAAATTATGCTTTTCAAAGAAATATACAGAGTGAATTTCCTTACCCAGCTCATCTTTTTGCGATAATTTATCGTAGATATCTTCGTAGTTATATCCGAAGATCAACTCTCCCTTGTCGTATGTGAATCTATTTTTTAAATTTGCACCGATTTTTTTGTCCGAAAATACTTTCTCTGCTTTACTTTCTTGCTTAAATTTTGTATATAGATAGTAAGGCATAAAGTTGATTTCATAATTATCGCTAAGCTTTAAAGAGTAATCAAGAGTAATGTCAAATTTTTTATATATTTGAGGATCTTCGGGTCTATTCGACTGTCGTCTATCTTGATCAACTTGTTTTTTTGTAAGAGCATTACTTTGATTTTTGTATTTTTGAGAGTAAAAGCTAGGAGCTATGGCGATACTTTGCTTATCGCTTATCTGATAGTTTATGCCTCCATTTAAATAGTATCCACTTGTCTCTTCACCTCTTTTATAGCCCTTTGAATCAAATCCTTTTGCGCTAAATTTTAAAAACAAATCCTCATTTGCTAGTCCGCCTATGCCGATGACTGCGTCTTTATAGTTATATGAAGCGATTTTAGATGATAAATTCGCATAAAAATCTCTAGGTTTTTTCTTTGTGATTATATTTATAACACCACCTGCAGTTCCACCTCCGTATAATACCGCTCCGCCTCCTGGTATGATTTCAATCTTTTCTATGTCTTCAACTGCTATTAAATTTAATGGTGTAGCTATCGTTCCATGTCCCGCTTTTAGGACGTTTAGACTTACACCATTTATTAAAGTTTTAACGTTAGTTCTAGCATATGCGCCTTGACCTCTCATATCTATCTCTTCATCGCCAAACACACCAGCGTTTGATATATAAACTCCCGGAGCCTTTTCAAGCACCTCGGAGACGCTTTTATAGCCTCTATCTTTAATCTCTTCTGAAGTTATGATGTAAGCGTTTTTTACCTCGTCTTTTAATTGTGTTTCAAAGCCTGTTGATGTTACTATTGTTTTTTCAAGCTTTGCAGTTTTATCTTCTGTAGCGTATAAATTCATAGCTGCAGCTAAAGATACGATTATGGCTATTTTGCCAACCTTTGAACCCTTGGTCATTTCTAACTCCTTTATTGTAATTTAGATTTATATATTTTGATTTTTTGATACAAATTTTATATTTCTGTTGGTTTATTGGGTAAAATAATATAACTTTATTACTTAAGCGATAATTAAAATCAATATTATATAAATAAAAATAGATTGTTTTTTGGGCTGTATAGTTTTTAAAATTTAATTTTTATATGAAATTTAATGTTGAGCAAGTCGTCAAAATTTGACGACTTTATTATCTTGTTAAAAAATATTTTAGTGTTGTTTTTGGTGAGGATTGTGGCCGTGCGGATTTTTTCTGTGAGGATTACTCTCTCCCGCGGCTTGGCTTAGTTTAAGTCCTTTTGAGTTGTATGCCGCACCAAACCCTTTTACATATCTGCCGTCTTTTAACTCAACTTTAATTATATAAAAGTCAGACATATTTCTAAGCTGTTTTATAGCTGATTCTTTTGGATTTTTCTCTGCAAGTTTATCAAAAATTTCGTTTCTAAGTGCTTCGTCTTCTACAAATTTAGCTTCACCTTTTATGCTTAAGCGGTTTCTTGCAAATATCGTTTTTGCAGAGCTTTCATCTTCTATGAAAAGCAAAGAAATTTTATCAGGGTTTGCCTTTATCGAGTGGTAGTGCTCGGCTACTGAACTTAGGCAGATGTATATATCTTCGCCAACTCTTACAAATGGTGTGTATGAGCCAACGCACTGCATATCGCTATGCACGCTTGAAACGATAACCGTTTTAAGAGAGTCGATAAGCTCTACCACGCCTTTTTGGATCTTTTCAAGTCCGTTGCCTACGTCGATGCTTCTATATAGAGCCATTATCTCATCTTTGTAGTTTCCGTTAACTACCTTGTTTAAAAACGGTGCAAAAACCTCGCCCTGATCACATGTGATGATAAGTCCGTCTTCGTTCATGTCGGTTAGTTTTACGTTGCTTACCTCTTTAAAAGAACCGAATTTCTTGCAAAATGCAATAACGGTTTCCATGTGATCTGAGTTCATATGCTCGATCGCTCTTTCTTTCATTAATACTCCTTAAAATTTAAAAAATTACTCAATAGTAACAAAATAGAATTTAATTAATAATTAAAATCAAAAATTATTTTATTTGACTTAAATTTCCGTTTTCTATGCTGTAAATTTTGTCCGCACATTCAAAATAAGCATCGTCATGACTGATGGCAAAAACAGTGTAGCCGTCTTGTTTTAGTTCGTTTAAAATTTCTTTGTAAAACATCTTTCTAAACTGCGGATCTTGATCGGCAGCCCACTCGTCAAGTATGATAAATTTGCGTTTTTCAAGTAGTGCTGCAACCATGGCAAGGCGTTTTCTTTGCCCTTGAGAGAGGTTTAGAGTGCTGAATTTATCATCTTTTACGCTTACTTTTTTATCTAAAAACATCTTTTTGAGGAGCTCGTCTATAAATTTATCATCATCGCTTAAGACTTCGTCAAATAGATAAAAGTCGCTAAATACGGCGCTTATAGTGTTCGCATAAGCTCTTAAATTCTCTTTTGTGATACGAACGTCATCCACATACATCTCGCCGCCATTTGGCTCAAGCAGTCCTGCTAGTATCATAAAAAGAGTCGATTTACCGCTTCCGTTTTTACCCACTAGAAATACAACTTCGCCTCTATTTATCTCAAAATTTATATCGCTAAGTCCAAATTCATCGTCACTACTATACTTAAAATTTATGTTTTTTAGACTTAGTTTGTCCCATGTTTGCGGGAAATTTTCACTCATGTTAAATTCGGCTTCATACTCGCTCAGATCAAGCTTTTTTAGCTTTTCATAGGCTATTTTTGACTTAAATATACTAGGAATACTTGAAACAACCATCATAATCGGAGCTCTTAAAAAGAGTATTGTTATGGCTATAGTGATAGCATCTTGCAGGGTTGTAACTCCATAAGCAAGGCAGACATATATAATTACACCGATAGCGCCAAGCATCATAGAGCTAATCCAATTGCTGGCAAACGATGAAAAAATTTCGGTTTTTATGATATTTGAACGAAGATTTTTTGCGTTTGGTATAAATCTATCGTTATAAAGCTTTTTTGAACGCTCTAAATTTAAACTTAGCTCTCTATGACCTTCGATGCTGGTTTGATAATCCTTATATAGCGTATCTTCGTTTTGCCTGTGAAGTCCGTAGTATTTGTAGATGTTTTTCATGGAAGTGTTGCTGATAAAGATAGTAACGCTCATCCATATTAGTAAAAATATAAAAATTTCATACGACAGATAGGCTATATAAAAACTTGCAAAAAATATCACAAGACAGCCTTGGATGATATCAGGAATTCTCGTAAATCCGTTTGTAAGGCTTGTGATATCGCTTGATAGAGAGGCTAATAAATTTGACTTGCCTATGGCGGCTATTTTTTGATTTGGAGTGTCTAGGATGCGCTTTACTATTTTCATTCGCATATCAAAAACAAAGTTATTGCCTATTGTGGAAAGCGCTATTCTAGATAGTATAGATGAGGCCAAAAATGCTATTAACAGCCCGAAGAAAGCGACTAAAACAAGAGAGTTTTTTTCCGTTAGAGTAAGAAGGTATTTGTTTATAAAAAATAGTATGAGCATACTTGAGCCGCTTGATATGGCACCTAAAACTATCATTGCGATTATTTTCATAGCAAAACTAAGGGAAATTTTTGGATTCATTTTCGATTTTTAACCTTTTTTGATTTAAAAATCATTATCATATCAAGAAATTTATAAATTTTTAATTTATTCTATATCCAAAAATGCCTCATCGCTAAAGCCAAAATATACATTTTCGCCTGTTGTTAGTTTATTTCCTATAAAATTTTGGCTACTAACGACCGCTTTTATAAGGAAATCTCCAATTTTGACTTTAACCAAAAGAGATGTGCCGTAGATAATGGAAACGGAGTGCAAAAGTCCGCTAAAACTACCGATAAAAGGCTCTTTGCTTAATATTATCTTGTTTGGATTGATTGCGATTTTGTTTGCGTTTTTTAGAACTTGCGGCAATGCAAATTTAACTTCGGAGCCAAAATTTAAAAAGCCGTTTTGATTTTCAAATATGTTTTTTATCTCAAATTCGCTTACCTTGCCTCTGTGCAAAAACACGCTATCTTGCGCGATTGCGCTTAGCCATTTTTCATCGTGGCTAGCGATTATAAAGCCGCTTTTATACTGTTCGTGCTGATATTTTACGGCTTTGCCAAACAGCTTTGAAGTGGCTAGATCTACGCTATTTGTCGGCTCGTCAAGCAAATTTAGCCTTGAGCGCAAAGCAAGCACAAGCGCAAATGCTATGCGCTGAGTTTGACCCGAGCTTAACTCATAATTTTTCTTATCTAAAAAGCTCTTATCAAGCCCGACAAGCTCAAGCGCTTCGCCAACTCTTTGGCTAAATTCGCTCTGCAAATTTCTACTTTTTAACGCAAACTCGAAATTTTGCCTCACACCTCTTTTAAGAAGCATGGGTTCGGGAAAAAGCACTGAAATTTTACGCAGAGTATCTAGGCTAGGCTTACTCTCTTTCCAAATTTCCACATAGCCCGAATTTGGCTTTTGAAGAAAGGACACAACTCTTATAAGCGTGCTTTTACCGCTTCCGTTGTTGCCCATAAGTGCGGTTATACCTCTTGTTTGAAGCTCTAAATTTTTTATATCGAGCACGATGTTGTTTTCGTATTTTACGAGCACGTCTTTAAGCTTTATCATTTGTCAAGTCTTTTTAGCTGGTGAGTGGTTAAATTTACGGCAAATGCGATAAAAATCAGCACTAAAGCAAGCGCTATGCCCATAGAAAATTCGCCCTTGTTTGTTTCAAGCGATATCGCCGTGGTTATAGTGCGGGTAAACCACTTGATGTTTCCACCTATCATCATCGCAACGCCCACTTCGGCCACGATCCTGCCGTAAGCGGTTGCAAATACTACAAGAAGCGAGTATCTAAGCTCGTAAAGAACGGCTAGAATGAGCTTAAATTTGCTCAAACGATAGCTCATTAGCGTAAGATAGTGTTTGCGCTCCATATTTTCTATAACGCTTGCCGTTAGCGAAACAACAATAGGCATAGCTAGCACAAACTGCCCCAGCATGACGGCTTTTAGCGTAAATAAAAGTCCAAATTCTCCAAATGGGCCGTGTCTTGAGATAAAAGCATAAAGTATAAGTCCGATAGCAACAGTCGGCACTGCTAGAGCCGTATCGCTTAGAAGTCTTAGAAATTTCTTTCCGAAGAAGTTGTAAAATCCCAAAACAAAGCCGATCGGAAATCCGCAGATGATAGCAAGCATGATCGATATGCTTGATGTATAAAGTGTCGCCTTAATCGCCGAATAAGTCTCTGCATCGCCGTTTAAAAGCAAGCCGAAGGCGGATATTATCCCTTCTAAGATGTAATCCAAAATTAATTTCCCGAATTTGATTTAAATTTATTTAAAATCTGCTATGATAGCACATCTTTATTAAAATTTTAAAGGAAGAAAAATGAAAAAGTTAATCCTAAGCTCACTTGTTGTGGCTTGCACTGTTTTTGCCGCTGATAGCGATCTTGTGATGGCTACTACGACAAGTACCGATAATACCGGCTTGCTAGATGCTATCTATCCTGTTTATAAGGCTGAAACGGGAGTGGATCTAAAATGGACTGCCGTAGGTACGGGAGCCGCACTAAAGCTTGGCGAGAACTGCGATGCCGACATACTTTTCGTGCATTCGCCAAAGGTTGAAAAAGAATTCGTTGAAAAAGGCTTTGGCGTTGAGCGCAAGGCTGTTATGTATAACGACTTCGTTTTAATCGCCGATAAATCAATCGCGCCTAAATTCCAGGGTAAAGACATAAAAGGCTCTTTTGAGATGATTAAGGCTGAGGGCATTAAATTTTTCTCACGCGGCGATAAATCAGGCACCGATAATAAAGAAAAAGGAATTTGGAAAAAAGTTGCAGGCGAAATTCCTGAAAAAGACGCTTGGTACGCTCAAACGGGTCAAGGCATGCTAGCTACGATAAATGCGGCTGCCGAGCAAAAAGGCGTTACATTTACCGATCGCGGCACATATATCAAATACGAAGCGAACATGAAAAACGATCCGGCTCTTGTAATCGTAAATGAGGGCGATGACGATCTTAAAAATTTCTACTCTGTAATCGCCGTAAATCCTAAACACTGCGCGAAAACCGACGTAGAAAACGCAAATAAATTTATCGAGTGGATAACAAGTGAGAAAGGGCAAAAATTCATAGCCGACTTTAAGCTTATGAACAAGCCTTTATTTACTCCTGACGCAGCTACTCGTAAATAATTTTGCAAAATTTGAGCGGATTTTCCGCTCTCTTTACCCTTTTTAACTTCTTTAAATTTTACAAATTTGCTAAAATCAACTAAAAAATTTTAGGAAATTTATTCGTTATGCAGACTATATCTGAAATTTACACCGCTAAAAGCGAGATCAAAAAATCTACATTTTTAAGCTATCTTGTGCCGCTTAGCGAGTTTAAATCAGTCCATGAGCGACTTAAAACCGGGCATCCAAAAGCAGTGCATATAGTCTGGGCTTACCGCGAGCTAAATAAATATGGTCAAATCGTAGAAAATCAAAGCGATGACGGCGAGCCAAAAGGCACAAGCGGAGCTCCGAGCTTAAACGCATTGCGAGGAGCGAATTTGATAAATGTAGGTGTATTTATAGTGCGCTATTTTGGCGGGATCAAGCTTGGCACGGGCGGGCTTGTAAGAGCTTATAGCTCGGCCGTAAATTTAGCGATAAATGAAGCGGAGCTTAAAAAATTTGAGTTTAAAGACGAGTGTAAATTTTATACTCCTTTTGCTTTGATGTCACGTTTTGAGCATTTTTTTAGCTCTCAAAATTTAAACGAATTCAAGCGCGAATTTAACAGTAGCGGTGCGATATGGACGGCTAAATTTAACGAAGAAGAGATGAGTAAATTTTATGAATTTGCAAATGTTTTTGAGATTGAAGAGTTTAAATTTCTAGCCTTGCCGCTCTTTGCAAATAAAATTGTTATATAAATTTAACACTAGCTTTACAAATCTAATATATCATTTCAAAATAAAATTAGAAATGAGGAGAGAAAATGATTAAAAAAATCGTTGCGGCTCTGCTTGTCGCAGCCGTATCAACATGGGCAAAAGGAGCCGAAATGGGGAATAAAACTATAGTTTTAGCAGGAGGGTGCTTCTGGGGGACGGAGGCTTATCTTAAGCAGCTTCCCGGAGTCAAAGATACGTATGTCGCTTACGCGAATTCAAAAGTGCCAAATCCAAGCTATCAGCAAGTAAGCTACGGCAACACAAATGCAGCCGAAGCCGTATATGTCGAGTATGATGAGTATGTTATCGATTTGCCGCATTTGCTTAAGTATTTTTTCTATACGATTGATCCGACTAGCTTAAATAAGCAGGGAAATGATCGCGGAACTCAGTACAGAACGGGAATTTACTTTACCGATCCAAAGGACGAGGCTGAAATTTTAGCTTTTATAAAAGAAAAGCAAAAAGAGTATAACAAACCTATAGTTGTCGAGGTTATGCCGCTACAAAACATCAGCAAAGCAGAGGAGTATCATCAAGACTACCTAACTAAAAATCCAAACGGATACTGCCACGTGACATTTGAGAGCTTACCTCCAAAAGACGCGGTGCTAAGCAGTAAAAAGAAAGAAGCGAAAATGGATATGGATAAGCTAAAAAGTTATCAAAATAAGAACGATGCACAGCTTAAAAGCGAGCTTAGCGATCTGTCTTACGACGTAGTTAAAAACTCGGCTACTGAAAGACCTTTTACGAGCGAACTAAATGATGAAAAAAGGGAAGGGATATTTGTAGATATAACTAACGGACAGCCGCTTTTTTCATCTTATGATAAATTCAATTCAGGCTCGGGTTGGCCAAGCTTTACCAAGCCGATAGACGGCTCTTTGCTTGGCGAAGTGGCTGATAATAGCTACGGCATGCGAAGGGTTGAAGTGCGCACCAGTCTTTCTGATTCGCACCTTGGGCATGTTTTTGACGACGGTCCAAGAGATAAGGGTGGTCTAAGATACTGCATCAACGGCGCTGCACTTAAATTTATCCCAAAAGAGGATATGGAAAAAGAGGGCTATGGCTACTTGATACCGTATCTTAACGAGCAAGCTAAGGCTGCAAAATAGATAATTTCATGCATCGTCTAGCTTTAGGCGGTGCATGAATTTTAGGCTAAAACCAAGCAATTTAGCCTAAAATTTTAAAGTAGATAAAAATCCCTCAAGTCCTATCTTGATATCTTTAAATGTGGTTTCAAAATCGCCCGTATACCAAGGATCGGCGACATCATCGCTAGAGCCTGCAAACGAAAGTAGCTTTGCAACTTTTTCGCTTTTATACCCTGCGATACGCTCGATATTTTTTATATTTGCCGTGTCCATTGCGATTATGTGGTCGTAGTAGTCTATATCGCTCTTTTTCATCTGCACAGCTCTATGAGCAACGACTGCTACGCCGTTTTGATTTAGCTGTGCTTGCGTGCCGTGATGAACTGGATTGCCTATCTCTTCACTGCTTGTCCCTGCCGAAGCTATTTCAAATTTGCTTGCTAAACCATGCTGCGTAACTATATGCGTAAATAAAGACTCCGCCATCGTGCTTCTGCAGATGTTTCCGTGGCATACGAATAAAACCTTTATCATGCACTTAAACTCCGGCCTCAAGCTGCTGCATATACTCTTCAAATGTGCCTTTAAAATCCACTATCTCGCCATCTCCTTTAAGGTGGATAATGCGGTTTGCAAACGCATCAATGAGCTCCCTGTCGTGGCTTATACAGATTACGTTGCCGTTAAATTTATAAAGCGCCTCACCAAGAGCGATGATAGCCTCAAGGTCAAGGTGGTTGTTTGGTTCATCTAAGATCAGCAAATTTCCGCGGTCAAGCATGATCTTACTAAGCATTAGGCGGTGTTTTTCGCCTCCGCTTAACGAGCTTACTGATTTTTCTTGCTCGGCACCGCTAAAGAGCATTCTACCAAGGCACTTTCTGATCTCATCTAGGTCTTTGTTTTTCTCATCTTGTAGCCACTCGTATAGCTTAAGTTCGCCTGAAATTTTATTTGTCGTATCTTGTGCGAAGTAGCTTGGCTCGATGGTTGCACCTATGTGGATATCGCCACTATCGGGCTTAACCTCTCCTATGATGATTTTGGCTAGAGTGCTTTTGCCTACACCGTTTGCACCGATGATGGCTACTTTGTCGTTCTTTTCGAGCTTAAAGCTAAAATTTTCAAAAAGTGTTTTGTCAAATTTCTTGCTTATGTTGCGAACTTCTAAAATTTCATTTCCTATGTCACGCTTAGTTCTAAAAAGTATGCTCGGATCGCGTCTGCTTGAGACTTTGATCTCTTCGATATCAAGTTTGCTTAGTTGTTTTTGACGGCTTGTAGCTTGGCGAGCTTTACTTGCATTTGCGCTAAATCTGGCGATAAATTTCTCAAGCTCTTCTTTTTCTTTAAGCTTCTTATCGCGCTCCATCTCATGCTGCTTTGCAACGAGAGTTGAGGCGATATACCAGTCGTCGTAGTTGCCTGTAAATTCGCGAATTTTCTTAAAATCCACATCCAAGATATGCGTGCAGACAGCGTTGATAAAGTGGCGGTCGTGGCTGATTACAACCATCGTACCTTCATGGCGGTTTAGCTCGTTTTCAAGCCACTTGATACTTTCGATATCAAGGTTGTTGGTCGGCTCGTCTAAAAATAAAATATCAGGCTTTGGAAAGAGCACTTGAGCTAAAAGTACCTTAAATTTGTCCGAATTTTCAACTTCACTCATAAGCTTATCAAAGTCGCTAAACCCAAGCGAGCTTAGGATTTTTTCTATCCTTGTTTCATACTCGTAGCTTGGATCTTCTTCGGCCGTTATCATCTCCAAAACGCCTAAGCGCTCGTTTATCTCGTCGGTAAATTCCTCACTCATGTAAAGCTTTTCTTTCTCTTTAACCGCATCATAAAGGCGTTTGTTGCCGTATAAAACGGCGTCTTTAATAGTGAAATTTTCAAATGCGAACTGATCTTGCCCGAGCGTGCCCACTCTAAGCCCGTTTTCTATGATGATGTCGCCCGAATTTGCTTCAAGCTCGCCTGATAAAATTTTTAAGAACGTTGATTTACCCGCACCGTTTGCGCCGATGAGTCCGTATCTATTTTGGCGATTTAGCTTTAAATTTACATCTTCAAATAGAAGTTGTGCATTAAATCTCATAACTAAATTTTTAATCTCAACCATTATCTTCCTTGTATTTAAATTTTATGGATTTTGCCAAAAAGTCGTTTAAAATTGCTATAAACCAACAATTAACTTTACAAATTATTTTTTTGTAAATTTGTAACATAATGAAATTTTGTAACACATAGATATAAAGTTACATTATTGTATGGACATAATTATAATATTTTATGCTATAATCCTCAAAATTCATGTGTTGTAAAAAAGTATAGACAATATAAATAAAGTATAATTTTGTCATTTATTTTTATAATATTAAAAAGTGTATAAATAAATTTTAGCAAGATGTAGTGTAATTTTTATATAAAATTAAGTCTTGCAAATTTGCTATATTTCTAACTTTTTATAATACATACTGTTCTTGGGATTTTTATAGCGGTCAAAAGTTATATTTATAGATAATAGACATTTTTTATAGTATTATTTATAAATATTTCTTTATTTGCTACTATAGAGATAAATCCTACAAATATATTGTTGAATTATTGTTTTTTATAAAATAATTGTTGTTTTATAGTTTTAGGTTGTGTGCTTATGTGCTATACGGAAATGGAGTTAAAAAATTAATGCAAATAGTAAGTTCTCTAGTCTAGTTTTTGTGGCAATAATATTTATATAATGAATGTTCAATATATTTTTTGATATACGGCAAAATCAAATATAAGATTGGAAGAATGAGTATTAATTTAGATAGGCTGTTAAATAATTCGGATATTAATCAAAGTTTTTATATCGCTCTAGTAGGACTTATAGTAGCTCATGCTTTATATTTGTTTATATTTTTGTTTATAGACAAAATAGACCTTGCGTGTATGAATATTGTTAGCATTAGTTTGTATGTATACGCTATATATATTATAAAAAAATATCAAAATGTAAAATTAACTCTCACTATTACACAAATAGAAATATTTTTGCACTCTTTTATATGTACTTTGAGTCTTGGTTGGAGTTATGGATTCCAAAATATCACACTTGCACTTGTGTCCATAGCGTTTTTTATAAATTTTAGTAATAAGTTTTTAAGTCATATTATTACTATTACTCAGGCGACTGCTTATTTATTTTTATATATATATTTTAAAGATCAAATTATAATTCAAAATTTTGAATCAGAAGCTATGTATATATTTAACTTTGCTTTAATTATCATTTCTTTAATATTTTTATCAAAATTATTAAAAATTCTTAATGCAATGGCTTATATAGATATTCTTGAAAAGCAAGAACGGCTACAGATAGCTGCAAATAAAGATCCTTTAACGGGACTTTACAATAGGCGTGGTTTTGAAAATACAGTGTGTGAAAAAATAATAAATTGTGATAGCGGTTCGAGTATAGTAGTTGGCGATTTGGACGATTTTAAAAGAATTAACGACGACTTTGGTCATATGGCCGGGGATGAAGTATTAAAAATAGTTTCAAATATTATAAAATCCAATATTAGAAAAGATGATTATGCCTGTAGATGGGGAGGCGAGGAGTTTTTGATCGCTCTTTTGAATACAGATTTTAAAAACTCGGAATTTGTTCTAAATCGTTTAAGGGAAAAAATACACAGATACAAATTTAAGTTTGATTTAATTGAAACCAGAACTTCTATAACTTTTGGATTTGTTTATGCAAGAATGACTCAACAAATTGATATAATACTGGCTATTCAAAAAGCCGATAAGCTACTTTATATGGGCAAAAGAAGTGGCAAGAACTGCGTAATAGGAGAGACTGTTGACATGAGCATGTTGAAACAAGAAGCAAACACTGCAAATATCTAAAATTCAAACAAAAAACATTATCTCTTCTTCTAAAATTTCAGGCTTTAACTTCACTATTAATCCTTATGTGGGTTGCCCGCACACTTGCATTTATTGTTATGCCGAATTTATGCAAAAGATGAGCGGACACGCTGAAGCTTGGGGCGAATTTGTAGATGTTAAGGAGTTTGATGAAAAGTCTCTGGCAAAATTTCTAAGCAGTTATAAAGGCGAGCGAATTTTTATGAGTTCGGTTACGGATTGCTATAATCCATTTGAAGCCAAATTTAAAAACACTCGTAAAATTTTAAAAATTCTTAGCGGCTCAAACGTGAATTTGCAAATTCTAACCAAGTCAAAGCTAGTCTTGCGAGATATCGATCTTTTTAAAACTATGCCAAATTTAAGAGTAGGACTTAGTCTTTCTACGCTTGATGAGAATTTACGAGCCATTTTTGAGCCAAGAGCAAGCAGGATTAGCGAGCGTTTAGATGCGTTAAAGACGCTAAAAGAGCAGGGCATTAAGACGTTTTTATTTGTAGCTCCTATTTTTCCTGATATCACGCCCGCAATTAAATTTGCGCAGGACTACAGCGATCTAGCTGATGAGATCATGTTTGATAGGCTAAATTTATATCCTGCTTTTAAAGATAAAATTTTAGCCTTTATAGGGCGAAATTTCCCACATCTTTTAAGCCTTTATAAGCAAATTTATCTTTTTGGCGACAACTCTTACTGGACCGATCTTGCAGCGAATTTAGAGGAGATTTTAAGCGAGCAAAAGGCAAACTACAAGATATGTTTTAAGGATTAAGATGAGTGCTGTTTTATTTAGGTTTTTGGCTCTGTTTTTTGGAGTTTATCTGCTTGTTTTAGCGCTTCTTTACTTTTTTCAGGAGCGGCTTTTGTTCGTACCAAGCAGGCTTGATGAGAAGTTTAAATTCGAATTTAATGCTAAATTTGAAGAGATAAATTTAAGCGTAGATGGTGCTGTGCTAAACGGGCTTCATTTTTATGCACACGATCCAAAGGGAGCGGTTTTGTTTTTTCACGGCAATGCAGGCTCGCTAAAAGGCTGGGGCGGTTTTGGTAAATTTTATACCGATTTAGGCTATGATTTTTATGTTTTTGACTATAGGGGCTATGGCAAAAGTAGCGGCGAAATTTCAAATCAAAACGAGCTTTATAATGATAGCTACGAGATGATGAAGCGAGTTCTTGAGGATTTTGATATAGGCAAGATAAGGCTGGTCGGATACTCCCTTGGAAGCGGACTTGCGGCAAATATCGCGAGTAAATTTGACGTACGCGAGCTTGTTTTGGTTGCGCCTTATTTTAAATTTGACGAGCTGGCAAGCTCAAAAGTGTTTTTTGTGCCAAAATTTATAGTTAAATACAAAATTCCGACAGTTTCGTTCTTAAAAGAGGTAAAAAATACGAACATATCGATAATCCACGGCAAATTTGACGATCTTATAGAAGTTTTAAATTCTCATAAACTATCTAAAATTTTAAAGCCTACGGATAAATTTTATGAGATTGATGCGGGGCATAACGATATACTTCACAATGTGGAATTTGAGCGAATTTTGGAAGGAATTTTAAGCAAGTAATC
The DNA here is from genome assembly GCF_012978835.1 of Campylobacter sp. RM16190. Taxonomy (NCBI): domain Bacteria; kingdom Pseudomonadati; phylum Campylobacterota; class Epsilonproteobacteria; order Campylobacterales; family Campylobacteraceae; genus Campylobacter; species Campylobacter sp. RM16190. Next base: position 35,487 of record NZ_LIWS01000009.1, read on the forward strand.
TTAAGCCCGCCTTGTTTTAAGCGGGCTTAAAAACAAATTTTAATGAAGCGCTTCGTTTAGTTTTATCGCGCGCTTGCTTGCGCTTGCCGTGATCTGGCCTGTTTGGCTGTTTTGGCGGAAGTGAAGTCCGTCTAGGTTTGCAAGCTCAAGACCCTTGTAAATTTCGCGATCAAATTTGAAATTTGGATTTATCTCGTTTAGTTTTGTTCGCTCGACTTCGTTTATAAAGACCTTTGTACCTTCTAGTATCGCGATTCCTGCATCGACTATGCACTTATCGCCAAGCGGTATTCCCGTAACGGAATTTGCGCCAAGCAAGCAGTTTTTGCCGATGCTTACGGGATTGCCGTTTGTGCCACTTAGCACGCCAAGGATACTAGCTCCTCCGCCCACGTCGCTTCCTTCGCCGACTACTACCGAGCTACTTACGCGACCTTCTATCATAACAGAACCCGTCGTGCCTGCGTTAAAATTCACATACGCAGCGCCGGGCATTACCGTAGTGCCCGGATGTATGGACGCACCTAGGCGAACCTTTGCGCTATCAAGGATTCTTGTATTGTCGCTTGGTATGATGTGGCTTAAGAAGCGCGGGAACTTATCTACGCTTACTATCGCAGGATATCCGCCGCTCATCTTTAGCCAAATTTCGTTTTTGCGAAGCCACTCAAGCTCGATCGGGATATTTCGACTTGTCCATGCTACGTTTGGTAGCACACCAAACGCTCCGTCAAGCACCAGGCTTCTAAGCGGAGCTTTGTTTAAAGAGAGTAGATAAAGCTTCAGATATACGATTTCAACGCTCTTTGGCTTGGCATCTTCAAACATAAATACGATCTTAAATTTATCCTCGTTGTTTTCCAAATCCTCTTCAAAAGCATGCTTTATCATGTGTAAAACTTGCACGTTTTTGTGTTTTTCAAGCTCGTTTTCAAAGACGCTAAAGAGTTTGCTTGCTTTTTTGGCTACTTTTGGAGTAAATTCGGCTACAAATTCGCTATCCGTGAAATCAACCTCCACTCCGCACTTTTCAAGCGCCCATATAAACGCAGCGGCTGACAAAAAGCTCTCTTTATAATTTACTACCGCGTAGCTTGCTTGCAGGATTTTATCTCTGTTAAGCTGCCCTCTATCTACTCTAGCGATGGCAAATGCAACTGGGTCTTTATAGCCCTTTTTAGCTTTAAATTTCTCGCAAAATTCTTTAAATTCATCGGCTGTTTTAAACTCTTTTGACATTTTTACTCCTTGTAAATTTATTTTGTGAAGTTTAACGAAATATTGTTTAAGATGAAATTTGAAGTTGTGTTAGTCGGTTAAATCCCCAAAAACAGGGGATTTAAATTAGTTATTATTTACTGCAGGCTGATTTGCCGTCCATTACGGGCTGGATCGATGAGTTATCGGCTCCACCACCGTTATTGATATTTTCTATTATCTCCCAAAGGCGAGCGGCGGCTTTTTCGTAGCGTTTTGCGGTTATGGAATTTGGTTCATAAAAGCTTATCGGTTTTCCGCTATCGCCACCTACGCGCACGGCAGGCTCGATCGGCACTTCGGCTAAAACCTCAGTTTTATACGCTTTTGCCATCTCTTCAGTCGTGCCTTTACCAAATATATCATACTCCTTACCGCTTTCAGGACAGATAAATCCGCTCATGTTTTCTATCACGCCTGCTATTGGGATATGAAGTTTTTCAAACATATCAAGTGCTCTTTTGCTATCATCAAGTGCGACAACTTGAGGTGTCGTTACGCAAATTCCGGCAGTTACCGGTACGCTTTGAGCAAGTGTCAGCTGCGCATCGCCCGTTCCCGGAGGCATATCCAAAAATAGCACATCAAGCTCGCTCCATATAACATCTTTTAAAAGCTGCTCGATAGCTTTCATTATCATGGACCCTCTCCATATAAGGCTCGTTCCTTCCTCCATAAGCACGCCCATGCTCATCATCTCAACTCCGTGGCTAAGTATCGGACGAAGCTTGTTGCCTATAACTTGAGGCTGAGTATTTACCTCTCCAAGCATTCTCGGGATATTTGGTCCGTATATGTCAGCGTCCAAAATTCCCACTTTTTTGCCGAGTTTTGCCATGGATATAGCTAAATTTAAAGTAGTTGTCGATTTGCCTACTCCGCCTTTTCCTGAGCTTACCATGACGAAATTTTTAACTTGCGGAGCTATGTTTTTACCGCTTTGAGAGTTGCTTTTTTCCTCGGGAATTTTTGGCTGAATTATCCTGATAACCGCTTCATTTGAGCCAAGAACTCTTGCGATGTCGACTTTTAGCTCTTTTGCTATGTCCGGATTTGAGCTTACGATCTCAACTTCGACTAAAATTTTATCTCCGATTTCTACGTTTTTGACAAATCCAAAACTCACGATATCCTTGTCAAATCCGGGATAAATAACCCCTTTTAATCTCTCGATAACTTGTTCTTTACTTAACATCTGTCTCCTTTATAATATTTCTTGAAATTTTATAGGCGCAAAATTTTGGCCCGCACATAGAACAAAACTCAGCCTCTTTAAAGACATCTTGTGGCAAGCTCTCATCGTGTAGCTCGTGCGCTTTATCAGGGTCAAGTGCCAGTTCAAACTGTTTGTTCCAGTCAAAGTTATACCTAGCGTCGCTCATCGCATGGTCGCGCTCTATCGCGCCTTTTCGTCCGCGAGCCACGTCTGCTGCGTGTGCTGCGATCTTATGAGCGATGATGCCGTCTCTTACGTCTGCCGCGTTTGGCAAGCCTAAATGCTCTTTAGGCGTTACGTAGCATAGCATACTAGCTCCGTGATACGCTGCAAGTGTCCCGCCGATAGCCGATGTGATGTGATCATACCCCGCACCGATATCGGTAACTAGCGGTCCAAGCACGTAAAACGGCGCATTGTGACAAAGCTCCTGTTCTATTTTCATATTATACTCAATTTCGTTTAAAGGTATATGACCAGGACCTTCAACCATGACCTGCACGTTTTTCTCCCATGCTCTAAGCGTTAGCTCGCCAAGCACTTTTAGCTCGCTTAGTTGCGCTTCATCGGTAGCGTCATATAAGCATCCTGGGCGCAGGCTATCTCCAAGCGAGAGTGCTACGTCGTATTTGGCGCAGATATCACAAATTTCATCAAACGCTTCGTAGAATGGATTTTCTCTGTGATAGTGCATCATCCAGCTTGCCATAAGGCTTCCGCCGCGGCTTACGATACCCATTTTGCGTTTTGCGATCAATGGCATAAATTTAAGCAAAAATCCAGCATGTATCGTAAAGTAACTCACGCCTTGCTGGGCTTGCTTTTCTATCACTTTTAGCATGGTGTCAATGTCTAAATTTTCGATTTTACCCACATCGTGGATGATCTGATACATAGGCACGGTTCCTACAGGCACAGTTGATTTAGCTATGATAGCTCTTCTTATGGCGTCAAGGTCTCCTCCTGTCGAGAGATCCATAACGGTATCTGCGCCGTATTTTAGGCAAATTTCAAGCTTTTCTATCTCGCCATCGATATTGCTTGCTAGGCTTGAGTTGCCGATGTTGGCGTTTACTTTTGTTTTGGATTCTATTCCTATTGCCATCGGGATTAAGTTTGTGTGGTTTATGTTAGCAGGTATGATCATGCTTCCTTTTGCTACTTCTTTACACACTAGCTCGGCGCTTAAATTTTCGACTTTGGCTACGTACTCCATCTCTTTTGTTATTATCCCGCGTTTAGCATAATACATCTGTGTCGGTGTTTTGTCGTTCAAACGCTCTTTTATCCAATCTTTTCTCATCAGGGATACTCCTAAATAAAATAGAAATAATACTACTCAAAAAAAGATAAAAAAAAGCTTTTTGAGTGTATAATATCGTAACACTTTTTATAAAAAGGATAAAAATTGTTTGATATATCCCTTGTGATGCTTGGAGCCGGGAATTCAACCAGGTTTGAAATGCCGGTAAAAAAGCAGTGGTTGCGCATAGGAGACGAACCGCTCTGGCTCTTTGCGACTAAAAATTTAAGCTCGCATTATCCGTTTAAAGAGATAATCATAGCCAGTAACGAAGAAGCTTACATGAGTAAATTTGCGCCACATTATCGCTTTGTGCGTGGTGGGGTTACACGTCAGGAGAGTTTGCGAAACGCTCTTAGCGAAGTTAGTAGCGAATTTGTGTTAGTTAGTGACATCGCTCGCCCCTGTATAAGTGCAAATTTGCTTTCAAAGATAATTGAAGGGCTAAACAACGCCGACTGCGTCGTGCCTGTGCTTAAGGTCGCAGATACTGTTTATTTTGAAGATGACATTATCGATAGAGACAGAGTTAAACTCGTGCAAACTCCTCAACTTTCGCGCACAGCACTGCTTAAAAAGGCTATAGAGGGCGATCAAATTTACACAGATGATAGCTCTGCCATGAGAGCTGCAGGAGCTAAAATTTGGTATGTGCTAGGCGAAGAGAGTGCTAGAAAGATCACTTTTAAAGATGATTTAGCCAAAATTCCTTGCCTAAAAGCGCCAAAAAACGAGATTTATTTTGGCAACGGCTTTGATGTGCATGCCTTTGAAGAGGGAAATTTCGTAACAATTTGCGGAGAGAAAGTTCCGCATAAATTTAAGTTCAAGGCTCATTCAGACGGCGATGTAGCAACTCACGCTTTGATAGACGCTATTTTGGGAGCCGCATCTTTAGGCGATATAGGCGAGCTATTTCCAGATACCGACGATAAATACAAAGGGGCTGATTCGATAGAGCTTTTAAAGCAGGCTTATAGGCTTGTTCAAAGTGTCGGATTTGAGCTTGTAAATGCCGACATAACTATCATGGCACAAGCTCCAAAACTTAGTGCTTTTAAGCTTAAAATGGCTCAAAATATCGCAGAGGCGCTAAATATAAGCGCAAGCAGGATAAACGTAAAGGCTACAACTACGGAGAAATTGGGATTTGTCGGGCGCGGCGAGGGCATAGCCGCAAGCGTAACGGCAAGTCTTAGATATTATGATTGGACACAGATATGAGAGTTTTAATAGTAGAAAATGAAATTTACTTAGCTCAGAGCATGGCAACCAAGCTTGGAGATCTGGGCTATGAGTGCGAGATAGCAAGGACGGTTAAAGAGGGTCTTAAGGATGAATACTTCGATGTTGTGCTGCTTTCTGCGACATTGCCGGGCGAGGATTTTTACAAAATCATTCATAAATTTAAAAACTCTATCATTATTTTGCTCATCACTTATATCAGCAATGATACGGTTTCAAACCCGATAAAAGCGGGCGTAAGCGACTATATCCAAAAGCCGTTTATGATAGAAGAGCTTGTGCGAAAGATTAGGCATTTTGAAGAGTTTAAGAGACTTCAAAGCTTTATAAGGACATATCAAGACTATCTAAACTACCACTTCAAGGCGGTTTCTAACCTAAATTTTGATTTTAGGAGATTTAAATTGCCCATGCTTATAAAATGTAATAAGATAATAAATGCCGATAATTTCGTATTCGAATATGCAAAGGCTCTAAATTTATCCTTTAAATTTATCCCGCTTGATCAAAATATTGATTTTGAAACGATAGCCAAAGATAACCCAAGATCGCTTTTGTATTTTTCAAATTTTCAAATGTTAAGAAGCGAAGATAAAAACAAAATTTATAATCTTGCAATGAAGCGAAAGCTCATCATTAGCTCGACAAATCCGAACGAGACTGCAAATTTTGAAATTTTAAACATTACGACAGACGAGAAAAATTTCCAGATAGACGAAATTCTCACAATTGACGATTATATAAAACATATTATCATTAATTATCAAGAGAACTATCCTGACACCGAGCTTAGCAAAAAACTTGGAATTTCACGAAAATCGCTTTGGGAAAAGAGAAAGAGATATGATGTCGTCAAGAAAAAATAATACGATTTTAATAAACCATGAGGCATATGGCGCGCTTGAGCTTATACGAAACCAAATTTTTAGCAAATTTAACCGCTTGATGAACGAAAAAGAGGCTAATGAGGTCTATGAGACAGGATTTTTAAACAACGAACCGATGCCTTACAGTTTTATATTCGCACCATTTGGAAAGCGAAATCAGGAGTGTTTAAGAGGCGCAAATAGTGGCGATAAGATCGAGCTTATAAAAGATAATAAAATTGTAGGACATATTATTGTTGATACCATATTTAAATTCGATCAAAAAAATAGGATAAATAATATATTTCATGCAAATGAGATGATTCAAAATGAAGTCAATCAAAGTGGTGAACTCGCTATTAGCGGTGAGGTTGAGATTTATAGCTCTACTTTTAGTGATGTAAAAAAGCAGATAAAGAGGATACAAGAGGAGTCAAACGCACAAAAAATTACAGCGATAATGCTGACTGCGGAACCGTTTAATAGGGCTCATGAGAGGCTTATTAGGATGACTATAGATAAGGCCGATTTAGTGCTACTGTTTTTGCTTAAAAGCTATAGTAGCGATTGGCAGCTTAAATTTGATCTTAAAAGGCGGGTAATGGAGTATTTTGCTCAAAACTATCTGCCTAGAAATCGTCTTGTAATAGTACCTTTTGAAAACTCAAATCTATTTAGCGCGCATATGAATCCGACACTTGAGTGTATCGCCGCAAATAGCCTTGGCGCAGATAAGCTTGTAGTAGGGCAAAACCACGCCGGAATAGGGATGTTTTATGATCATAACGTGGTTCATACCGTACTTGAGCGATATAAGGAAATTTTAAAACTTGAGATAGTAATTTTGCCAGAGCTTGTATATTGCAATGAGTGCAGAACAATAGTAAGCACTAAAACTTGCCCGCACGGTCAGCATCACCATATAAAATATCATGCGAGCACCTTAAAATCTCTTTTAAATGAGGGAATTTTGCCTCCTGCGATCTTGATGAGACGCGATATATCTTCAATGATTTTGAGTGAGCTCTTTCCGAATCGATTCAAAAATCTTCAAAAATTATATGACGATTTATTTCCTAGTAACGGGCTTTTGGAGAAACACACAGAGCGCGAATTTTATGAAGAGCTGATGCAGCTGTATCAGACTATGTCACTTACTTAGTAAAAGGAAAATTATGCAAAAAGTTTTTTTGACTTTTTTTTATACCGGACTTAGTCCGAAGGCTCCGGGAACTGTAGCTAGTCTGCTAGCCGCAGTATTTGCCTATCTTATACTTATATTTTTATCCGATCAGACGCTTTTTCTTGCTTCTATTTTGATTTTTGCAGCAAGTATAAACGTAATAAACGACTACGAGGCAAAAACCGGTGTACACGATGATAAAAGCATAGTCATAGATGAGGTTGCTGGTGTTTGGCTTGCAATTTCAATGAGCTCTGCTTCATGGCTTAGCTTTATATTATCTGTTCTGTTTTTTAGGATTTTTGATATTGTTAAGCCTTCTATTATCGGCAGAGTCGATAGAGATGTGAGAGGCGGGCTTGGAGTGATGGGTGATGATATGCTAGCGGGCTTTTTCGCAGGCCTTTTAAGTGCTATGTGCTATGGAGCTTTGATTAAGCTTGAAATAGGAACAGATTGGCTGATTTCTATTGGATAGATTTAAAAAGGTGAAGATGGATATTACCTTTTTCGCCTTAATCTTCCCTCTTCTTCATATATTTCAATCTCTCTTGCATATTCTGGATTTTTCTTTTTAATCTCGTTGCTCATGAACGCTATTAGTTTAGCATCGGCATTCTTATGGCTTGCCATTATAAGTATGAATTTAAGATAACTTTTTGCAAGATCTGGTAATTGGCCATTATTTTTAGGTGGTATACTAAATTGATCTGTGAAAATTTTAAGGGCGCTAAATAGTTCGTTTTTGGTTGACTTTGGATTAGATATGATCCCTAAAAGCTGATTAAAGGTGACATCTTCATCGGCTTTTGGGGATTTTGTATTCTTTTTTTGTGGTTCTTGATTTTTGTTTTTGGATTTAAAGAGTAGTAGCAGAACGCCTACAAAGACTAATACTGCTACCAAAATTATTGCAATAAATAGAGATTTTTCACTCATTCTATAGCTTTGCCATTTTTTCAGGTCTTCTAAAATATGCCAGAATTGATACTACAACCATTACCACTACACTCATCCATACGAAGTCAGGCACAGGCACCGGATCTCCTGCGGCATATGAGTGCATACCGCTTAAGTAGAAGTTTACGCCAAAATATGTCATGATAATAGACCAGTAAGCAAACATAGATGTAACCGCAAATGCATATTGGTTATTTAGCTTCGGAATAAATCTTATATGTAATACTGCGGCATATATTAGTATAGAAACCAAGGCCCAAGTTTCTTTGGAGTCCCAGCCCCAATATCTTCCCCAGCTCTCATTCGCCCAAACGCCGCCCAAGAAGTTACCAAGAGTAAGAAGGCTAAGTCCTAAAATCATAGCCATTTCATTAATTCGAGTAGCTTCTAGGATATTTCTTGACATCTCTTTATGTTCTTTTTTGCCTTGTAGAATAAATAGCACAAGTACGAACATACCAAGAAGAGAACAAAGCCCTAAGAAACCATAGCTGGCAGTGATAACTGAAACGTGGATTGTAAGCCAATACGACTGAAGAACAGGAACCAGCGTTGTGATCTGCGGATCCATCCAGCTAAGATGTGCTACAAAAAGAGTTATGCCTGCGAGTATTGAAGTAAGAGCCATTGAAATAGGACTTCTATTTGAAAATACTATACCAGAGAGGCCAAGAGCCCAAGCTATATATATCATAGATTCATAAGCATTACTCCAAGGTGCGTGTCCTGAGATGTACCAACGCAATGCAAGTCCTGCGGTGTGGGCTAAAAACGCTAAGATGTTTACAGAATATACGATTTTAAACATCCAATTTATATTTAATCTTGGTTTAGCCATTTTAATAAATACAAAACATAATAGTCCAAATCCTGCAAATAGATATATAGGTATTAATGATTGAAAAATCTTATATTTGTTAAATAAAATTTCCATATCTATACGCTCTTTGCTTGGCATTACAGCCTTGCCGTGCTCCTCTTGATAGGTTTTAATCTCTGCTAAAACCCTATTTGGAACGCTCCAATTTCCACTATTTAATGCATCGCTTACTCCCGAGAAGTATTCTTGTAGTATTCTGCTAATAGGCTCGCGCTCCTCTTTAGGAAAATACATCATAGCACTTGCAGGAGCATACCACGTATGGTTAGGATCGTCTATTTTTGGAAACATTGTAAAAATTTCGCCTACAAATACCATATAAAGGATGTTTAAGCGCTCATCTACTTTTTGCACGTCTTTATCAAAGGTTCCACGCTCTGCAGGACGTTTACGGCTTGCAGATTCTGCGTATTTGGTTAGTTTATAAGAGCTTCTTGTGGTATTGCGGTCATATTCGAAAAAATCATTAAATTTGGCATATTTTGCGTTTTCGTCTATTCCTATTATCTTTTTTAGTTCTTTATTGTGAACCGCTATTATAGGCATCTCTCTCCAGTAAGGAGCATCTATCATCATAGATAGTGCAATTTGGTTTGCGTTTGCTTCGTTTATTATGTCTTTTTTGTAGACTTTATTTAAAATTTCTCTTGCTACAGTATCAAAAGGCTTCATACGCCCATCGGCACTCTGAACCACTACGGTTGATAATTCTTTTGCGTGGTTTTCTTCTATTTTAATAGCAACATTCATAGCATTTGCTTTTGGAGCTACAAAAATACATGCGAAAGCCAGAATACATGCTTTAGCTGTATTTTTGATTGCATCTTCATTTATATATTTTGCCAATTTTCTAAATCTGCTATGTGGATTTACTACGTTAAAAAATAGTCCAAGACCAAGCAAGAAATAGCCTATATAGGTTGGAATTTTACCAGGGTCTTTGTTTACAGATAAGATTGTGCCACGCTCATCTTTATCATAAGAGCTTTGAAAGAATCTATATCCTGCATGATCAAGAACGTGGTTCATATAAATCCTATAATCATAATCTCCAGCCTGAGGATCTTTTACTATAACTTCACTTGCGTAGCTCATAGGCGAATTTGAGCCCGGATATCTCTTGAGCTCAAAATCTTTAAGATGTAGAGAAAATGGAAGAATTATCTCTCTAGCCCCCCAAGATGCTCTAAATTCTTGACCTCCTATAGTTTGGACTACAGGCATAATGTAATTTTCATAAAGTATAATCTCTTTACTCTCTCCATTAAAGCTTAAATCGGCAACTAAAGCGTCAAATTGTCCGCCTTTACTTACAAGTCTTCTTTGAGCCTTTTTAAGGATATTTTTAGGAGCGAAATTTATATCTCCTATGGTATATAATTGCATAGGAAGAAATTCTGTAGGTTTTTTAGCCTCATATTCTCCTTTTTCGTCAGTTGCCATTATGAAGTAGCCTACATTATGATTTGAAGTCATTGTAAAATTGCCATCTTTATACTCGAATTTAACAAATCTTTCCAGTGTAGGATCGGCATTAAAGGCAAAGCTTACCCCGCCAAGCTCTCTGACATCTCCCGGTTTGAGCCCTACATCTTCACGGTTTTGACTATCAGATACCACAATCTCTATAAGAGGATCTCCGCTATTGGCCGCATAGTATTCAAATTCTGCATTTTTATAGAATGCTTTATATTTTAGATTGGCTTTTTGTCCGCCTACATCCAGATCTATGTTAAATTCATGAGGGGTTACGGCATTTATCTGCTTGGGAATGGAAACTTTATACTCTTTTCCATCTTTTTGAGTCTTCATCTCAAGCCTTGAACCCATCTCATACATCCTATCTTGAGTTGTGTTTTCTCTAATATGCATATTTGCTTCAAATCCTAGATATCTAGTCATAGCAGAGCCAAGCAGCATAAATAAAAAGCTTAGATGAAATATAAAAACAGGCAGTTTTTTCATATCCATAAGTTTATATTTATAAATATTGTATGCCAAATTTATACCCAAAAGCAACTGAATAAGCGCAAACCATGTAGCCCCGTATATTAAAGCCCAGGCGCTTTTTGTATCATAAACGGTTTCTACTATAGTGGCAATACCGCTTGCAATAGCGAATATTAGTAACAAAACTATAGCCGACGTCATACTTAAAAACAGAGATTTAATGCCTCTCATTAGAATCCTTTTAATTTTAGCTGCGCAAAATTATAGCAATATTTTTTTAAATATTTGTTACTATATAATAAATTTCTAATTACTGGAATAATCGTTAGTATAATAAATATCTAGCAAAAGGATACTTTAAAGTTATTTGTTTTAGTTTAAAATATTCTTATTTTACTAATTTATAATATTTGTTATTATTTCTTGGCTCAAAATATAAAAAATAATTCAAATAGAGCAATTCAGTCAAAAAGTATAGCAAATCTTTTATTTATTTATAATTATAAATATAATATTTATTACTTCTTATATATAAAATTTATACTACTTTTGTCAAGATTACTAATATATCGAGCTTTGTATAAGATAATAGTTATCAATTATCATTAAAAGATGATATTACTAATTTACGTATAATTTACGTAGGACTTTTATTATTCTGCTTAAACTTAATAAGGAGGAAACATGAACAGTTCAAGACGAAATTTCTTGAAAGCTTCTACTGCGACCGGAATAATGGCTATGACATATGCTCCTGGTACGCTTGGCGCTGTCGGAGCTAAAGCTTTACAAGCTAGCGATAAGGCCGTTTATAGCTTTTGCGAGATGTGCTCTACCCGCTGTCCTATAGAGGCTAGAGTGGTTGATGGAAAAAATATTTTTATTCAAGGAAATGGCAAGGTAAGCGGAACAGCTACTTCTGTTTGTGCAAGAGGTGGTGCTGGACACAGCCAACTATATGATCCTCAAAGACTTGTTAAGCCTCTTATTAGAGTAGGCGAGCGCGGTGAAAATAAGTGGCGCGAAGCTAGCTGGGATGAGGCACTTGATCTAGTGGCTAAAAAGATGCTTGAGATTAAAGAAAAATATGGACCTGAGAGCTTTGTATTCACTGCAAAATCAAGTCAAACTCATAAACTAATGACGACTTTTGCGAGCGCTTATGGATCTCCAAACTGCTTTTCTCACCTATCCTGTTGTCCGATAACATACAGAATGGTATGTGAGCATATGTATGGCGACGGAAGATTAAAAAGAGACTTTGGAAATGCAAAATATATCGTAAATTTCGGTCACAACCTCTTTGAAGGTATCGTTATATCAGACACTAAAAAAGTTGCTAAAATGGCTGAGAGAGATGATACTAAACTTTTAGTTCTTGAGCCAAGATTTAGCGTTATAGCCGCTAAGGCTGACGAGTGGCTACCTGTAAAACCGGGAACCGATCTAGCGTTTGTATTAGCACTTATTCATACATGGATTAAAAACGGAACCTATGATAAAGAGTTTATTGAGAAATTTACAATCGGCTTTGACAAGGTTGTGGAAAGCACCAAAGACACAACTCCAGAGTGGCAAGAAAAGATCACAGGAATTCCTGCTAAAACAGTTGAGAGAATCGCAGGTGAAATTTGGAAAGCAGCTCCAAAAGTAATCATTGACTTTGGACATAAAACAACCACTGCTAAAGCTGAATACATAAGAACAAGAGCCATCATGGTAGCAAATGCGATGATGGGTAACTGGGAGAAAAAGGGCGGATTATTTGGTGGTAAAAACGCGAAAAAATATAACTCTTTAGTAGGCGAAGAGCTAATACCTGCTATAACAAATCCTGATGCGGCCATAAAAGTTCCAAAAACTCCAAGACTTGATGCTGCTGGGGAAGACGGAAGAAATAAATTCGTAGGCAGAAGTCACGGTGTTTTAATGGAAATTCCTGATGCAATTATGAGTGAGAAACCTTATCCTATAAAAGGTTGGTTCAATATCAGATTTAACCATATGATAAACGTTGCAGGAACTGATAAGACTATAGAGAGCCTTAAAAAGCTTGACTTCATCGTAAGCTCTGACGTTTATATGAACGACTTTTCTATCTATGCAGACGTTATTTTACCAGAGAGCACCTATCTTGAAAGAGATGAGGGGATCGAAGATAAATCAAGTCAAAAACCTGCATATATGATAAGAAATAAGGTAATTGATCCGGTTGGTGATACAAAGAACGGTTACGATATCTTTAGAGAGCTTGCAAGACGCATGAAAATTGATGAAAAATATGCCAATAATACAATGGATGAGTGGAGAATGCAACAAGTTAAAGGAAATGCCGAGCTGCTAGCCCAGCTTGCAAAAGATGGATATGTGACTTGGAAGGTTCCTGGAATTTTATTTAGAGAAAAAGACAGCGTTAAAAATTTTGTTAAGAAATTCCCTCATGCAGAGAAATTCGTAGGTGAAAATGGTCTTATGGATTCTCAAATTAAATTTAAAACAGATAGTGGAAAAATTGAGCTATTTAGTGAGAAAGTTGAAGCACAATTCCCTGCTTATGGTTGCTTAGGAAGTATGGAAAATAACATTAGAGATATGGACGTTTACGGTGGACACGAACTATCTATCATGACAGGCAAAACTCCTATTCATACAAATGGACATACTCAAAACGTTCCATTCCTAAATGATCTTATGAGCGACTCTCCTGTGTGGATACATCCAAAAACAGCTAAAAAACATGGAGTAAAAACCGGAGATAAGGTATTTTTACAAAACAAGTTCTCAAAAGACAAAGCAACTATATTTGTAACAGAAGGTATTAGAGAGGATACTTTATTCTTATATCACGGATTTGGACACGTTTCAGCAGGTCTTGAAAGAATAGATGGAGTAGGGACAAACCAAAGCAAATTGCTTGACCCTGCGGCTGGTCCAGTATGCGCCACGATGGTTACAAACGTTGGCGTTGATATAGTAAAAGCATAAGGAAGAGAAGATGAAAAGATATACTATGGTTCATAATGAAAATCTTTGTATTGGATGTCAAGCTTGTTCTGTAGCTTGTAGAAGTGAAAACAGCGTTCCAAACGGAGTGTATAGACTTCAAGTTCATGCAAAGATGAGTGGAACATTCCCAAATTTAAAAACAGACTTTATAAGAAATAGCTGTGTAATGTGTGAAGATGCTCCTTGCGTAGACGTATGTCCTACAGGAGCTAGCTTTAAGACTGCAGACGGACTTACATTGATGGATCACAGCATCTGTGTATCTTGCAAATACTGTGTACTTGCTTGTCCTTATGATGCTAGATATGTAGAACCAAAAACAGGAGAGGTTGATAAATGTACATTCTGTTTTGATACAAGAGTATCGCAGGGTGATCAACCTGCATGTGTTACCGTTTGTCCTACAGATGCGTTAGCATTTGGAGATCTAAACGATAAAAACAGCGAAGTAAGTAAAATTTTACAACAAAAAGCTCACTACTATCCAAAAGCAGAGCTTAAAACAAAACCTAAACTAGCCATGATTGCTAACCGCAAAGGAGGAAGCCATGAATAATATGTGGGGAAGCGTTGCTCAATATAACGAAATTTACTGGCCGTGGCCGATTGCAGTCTATCTATTTTTGGCGGGTCTTTCTGCGGGATCTATGATGGTTGCTCTTTTAGTAAAATGGAACTATCACAAACAAGAAAATGATACTATTTGGGATGCGATGGTTAAAGCGGGGGCTATAGTTGCTCCTATTACCATCTGTGTTGGCTTGGCTCTTCTTGTGTTTGACCTTGGTAAGCCTCTTAGCTTTTATTGGATTTTGTTAAAATATAACTTCTTGTCTGTTATGTCAATAGGTGTTGCCTTGCTTTTGATTTATACGCCTTTTGCTTTCTTGTTCGCTATTATAATATTTGAAAAAGAGATAGAAAAACACTCTATTTTAAGTATCTTAAGGCCAGTTTCAAGAATTATTCGCTCATTTGCGCCTTTGGCTAAAACTATAGAGACTGTTTTATTTTTACTAGCTATCGGAGTGGGAGTTTATACAGGCTTCTTGTTAAGTGCTATTACAAAACTTCCTCTTTGGAATACGCCTATATTGCCGATTCTATTTTTGACATCAGGCTTTAGCTCAGGCGTTGCGGCAAATATTTTGGTGGGGCTACTATGCTTCAAGCACCTAATAAATAAGGATAATGTAAAATATTTGCTAGTTTTAGACCTTAGAGCTGTATTGTTTGAGGTTCCTTTGATAGCGATACTTTTCTTGGGTCTACATTTCGAGGGCGGCGTAAGTGCGGTTGCTGCAAAACAAGCTCTTACAACGGGACATTATGCTATAATCTTCTGGCTAGGCGTTGTGGGCGTTGGACTTGCAACTCCAATATTAATAGCAGCTACCGCTCTTAAAAATCACGCTTATAGAGTAGGATATATCGTAGCCAACTCTATCGTAGTAATCTTTGGAGTAATTTTACTAAGATACTATATAGTATATGCAGGGCAGGTATTTACAGGAGTTTGATAGGGTGAGAATCCTACTTTTAGAGGATGATTTTAATTATAGAGAGAGTGTCTCGGAGTATCTTCAGGTCTTAGGCTATGAGGTTGACGAGGCGCCTGATGGGCAGGTGGCATGCGACAAGATATCAAAAAGCTTCTACCACCTGCTTATTCTTGACATAAAGGTTCCGCATATAAGCGGGCACGAAGTTATAAAATATGCAAAAGATATTGGCCTTCAAACCCCGATAATGATCATGACCTCTCTTGTCGATATTAATAATTTATCCGTTGGTTACGAGCTAGGTTGTAATGAATATCTAAAAAAACCTTTCGAGTTAGCTGAGCTTAAATTTAGAGTCAATGAACTAATGCGCAAGTATCATGGAAAAGATGATAAGAATTTAATCACTATAGATGATGATTCTAAACTAGATACTATTAAAAAACAGCTACATTTTAAAGAAAAAATCATAGAGCTTAGCTTGAAGGAATTTGACCTAATAGAGTGCTTGCTTTATCATAAAAATAGTTTCGTTGGGGTTGAGACTATAAGAGCTGAAGTTTGGGGTGACAAGGAGATAGATTCTGCGGATATTAGAATGCACGTTCTTAAAATTCGTCAGAAAACAAAGCCTGATTTTATCGTTTCATCTCGTGGACTTGGCTATAAAATAGATGTTAAATAATCTTAAAATACCTTTTTTTTCTACTTTGGTAATAATGGTTTTATTTATTTTCCAAAGCTATGAGATTATAAATTTAAGCGCCAAAGATGAATATTCCAAAAATATGTTTGAATTGCTTGAATACGAGAGTAAAATACGCCATAGTTTAGAAAGTAATCAAACTATTCCATCGTCTTTGATATATAAATATGGAATTTACACATACAAAGAGAAAAAAGTAGTATCAAATTTAGAGGTTATGCCAAGCACTTTTCAATTCGTAACCTTACAAGAAAAAGGCTATCTCTTTTACAAGAGCTATTTTCAGTTAGAGCAGGATTTTTACTATCTGATTTTAGCCAAGAAGCAAAATAGCGCCAGAATTTTATTTGTTACAGTTTTAACCCTTGTATTTGCCTTGATTGTGGTTTTTGTAACCTTGTATCTATCTTTTGTAAGCGGCATTAAACCATATAAAGATGCAAAAAAATATATGAATAATTTTTTTAACGATGCCATGCATGAGCTCAAAACTCCTCTTGGTGTAATCGGTATAAATTTAGAGATGCTCGGAATAGATAATAAATACACAAACCGTATAAAAGCGGCTTTAAAACAGATGCAAATAACATACGAAGATACTGAATATTACATTAAGCACAGCTATATTTTATTTCCGCCTGAAATTTTAAATCTGAGCGAATTTTGCCTTGAGCGAGCTAGTTATATGAGGGGGCTTGCAATGTCTAAGAATATTAAAATTTATGACTTTGTAGAGCCTGATTTGAAGGTGTTTATGAATAAGATTGAGGCCGGAAGGCTCATAGATAACAACCTTAGTAATGCCATTAAATATAGTCCGGCAGGAAGTATTATAAATTTAAAACTAAGTCTTCAGAGTGATTGGATTGTGCTTGAAGTAGAGGATTTTGGCGAAGGCATTAAGGATTCTAATAAAATTTGGAAGCGTTATGTAAGAGATGAGGGCGTGCAAGGTGGCTTTGGACTAGGGCTTAATATAGTAGCGGGAATATGTATAAAAAACGGTATAGAATACTCCGTGACAAGCGAGCTCAAAAAAGGTAGTGTGTTTAAGTATAAATTTATTCCTTATTCTAAGCATATACTAGACTAACTACTTAAGCCATATATTTAGCTTTGATAAATTTCTTTCTTTTTGATCGGAATTAAAATATATTACAAAATAGCCTATTTTATTGCCCATAGTATCATTCATAGGCTCAATTGCAAAGTTGTGGGTGTTGAATTTATGAAACTGTTGCCCGTTAAAATTGATTGTCTGTAAAATCGGTAAAATATTCAAATTCGCATAATCTTTATTTATAAGATAAAAATCATTTATCATATTTTCATTGTCTTGGCTTTGGTATGGGGAGCCGGGACTCTTTTTTAATAGCACAAAGAGATCTATTCCTTGATCTTTGAAAAAGTCACTTAGATGTTCAAAATCAAGCAAAACCTCTATGCTTCCTAAGAAACTGTTCTTAGATGATAAAATAATCGGTGCAACAGCTCTTATGAAGACTCCTCCCCTTCCAACCTCAATATCAGCCACGGCTCCTTTTTTAACCTCTTTTAGCATATAACGAAAACTCAAAAGATTGTCATCGTGCATCGGTATCCAGCTTCTTACAAAGCTTTTCATATCTGCCGTATGAATATGAAATTTTACATTTTTATATATAGGCACTTTTTGTAGTATGTTTGTAAATTGATTCAGAGCCTTTAAACAGCCATCCCTATCGTTTTGCAAAAGGCAGTTTTTGATATTCTCATTTTCTGATAAAAGTACCGCCACTGTCATTGCCGATAGTTTCTCTTCTTCTATATTTTTGTTTAGTATTTTGGTTTGAAAATCAAAAAATTTCTTTATATTCTCCGTTTCTAGCTCTTTTGTGTATTCAAACCAATAGAATATTAAAAATATTAATAGTATTAGACCTGTTAGAGAAAAAGTAATCGCTAGTTTTTTATTCATTCTCTAAATTCTTTACTAAAATTTCTTTAAACTCATTAAAATCTGGCAGCTTAACCGATCCTTCGCGCTGTTTTTTACCCCACATAGACTCTGGAAAGAAGCTATCGTTTTCGAATCTTGCCATCACATGAAAATGCACTCTTGGAAGATAGTTTGCAAAGCTTGCTATATTTATTTTTTTCGGTTTATAAAATTTAATCATTGTTTTTTCTGCTATTAAAATTGCTTCAAAAAGTCTATTTTGAGTAGCTTCATCACAATCACTAAGTTCAACGTAAGGAGTATTTGTAAAAATTTTAATCCAAGGTATTTCACTATTTTCGCGCTCGATATTTATAAATTCATCTTGATATATCATTTTTACCTCTTTTTTGAGGCGATTGTATCTAAATTTGAATTTTAATCAATTTAAATCTATACTATGTGTAATAAGGAATAAACATGAAGATAGCAATAGTTGTGTATGATAGGATAAATTTAGTAAGTTTGGCTGAAATTTGGAGCTTACTTTCAAATTTACAAACAAAGCATGATGTTAAAATCTGTGCTTTTAAAAGTGAAATAGTAGATGAGCATGGACTAAGGATAGTTCCTCAAATTTATGGAGAGAGTCTATATGGATATGATGCGATTATTATTCCTGATGGCTTAGGAGTACTTAGCTTAAGGCATGATGAAATTTTTCTAAGCTGGATTAGAAGTGCAGGCAGGGCTAGACTTAAAATAGCACTTGACTTAGGAGCTTTGATTTTTGGAGGTGCAGGGTTTTTGGAAGGCAGAGGGGCTTGCCTTAGAGCAGGGTATAAAAACGCTATTGGCGAGTATGCTAAATTTGTTAATGCAAATATGTGCGAAGATAACGATATTATAACTATTTGCGAGTTAAATAGTGTTACAAAAGATAGGTTGGCTGAAATTTTAATTTAGCTGAGAATTTTATGGTCTAAAATTCTCAATTTTATTAAATTTATTCTACGGTAACGCTTTTGGCAAGATTTCTTGGCATATCCACATCATTGCCCAGTCTAACGGCGATTTCGAGAGCAAAAATTTGAAGTATTATCATCATCTCAAAAAATTCGCTCATAACATGAGATTGTTCGCTTGTTTTTATAAAATCATCGCTTAATTCAAATTCTTGCGGACTAATTGCTAGGATGTAGGCGTCTCTTGCGGCAAGCTCTTCGACATTACTCTTTGTCTTTTCGTATAGGCTATTTTTTGGCATGAGTGCTATAGTGAATAATCTCTCGTCCGCAAGCGCGATAGGTCCGTGTTTCATTTCGCCTGACGGATAGCCTTCTGCATGCAGATATGAAATTTCTTTTAGTTTTAAAGCACCCTCAAGTGCAAGCGGATAGAAAATATCGCGTCCAATAAAGAAAAATCCGTGCCCATGAAGATAATGTTTAGATAAGCGGCGGATTTTTTCCTGTAAATTTGTACTGATATTTAGTATTGTAGGTACATGAAGCAGGGCGTTTATTTCGCTTTCAAGATCTTCTTTTGCTATACTTCTTCTAGCGTTTGCGCTTTGTAATGCAAGCATCCATAGAAGTATCAGTTGGGTTGCAAAGGCTTTTGTGCTAGCCACACCCTTTTCTATTCCTGCGCGAGTAAGTAGTGTATTATCAGCCAGGCGGACTATAGAGGAGTTATCGACGTTGCATATCGCTAGAGTTTTTAATCCTGCGTCTTTGGCGATTTTTAATGCCTCCAAGGTATCTGCTGTCTCTCCGCTTTGGCTTATTACTATAAATAGAGAATTTTTATTTAGCTTTGGCTTACGGTAGCGAAATTCGCTAGCTATTTCTACTTTAGCCCTTAAATCCACTAATCTCTCAAAGAGATAGCTGGCTGTAAGTGCTGCATGATAGCTTGTTCCGCATGCACAAAGCACTATATCATCGATATTTGCCAGATATTCGTTACTAAGTCCTTCAAGCTCTATATTTTTGTTTTTGATTCGCCCCATCATGCACTCTGCAACCACGGTGCTTTGTTCGTAAATTTCTTTTTCCATAAAGAATCTATACCCCTCTTTTTGAGCATAGCTCTTGTCTCTTGGAAGTGGTACGAATGCAGGTGAAATAGCTTGGGCATGCTTATATATTTTTATCTCATCAATGCTTATAAATCCGTAGTTTTTGTCATCTAAATACATCACCTCTTTTGCTATTCCTATTAGTGCGGCATCAGAAGATGCGAAAAATAGCTCGTTATTTTCGCCTTTTGCTATAGCCATAGGCGCAGCGTCTTTAGCAAAAAATATCTTATTAGGAGCAAGCTTTGTGATAAGCAGAGTCGCGTAGGCTCCTTGAAGTCTTGATATTGTCTTTTCATACGCCTTAAATAGGTCATCAAGCTCTTTTAAATTGGCTTCAAATAGATGAACTATGACCTCGGTATCTGTTTGGCTTAAGAATTTTATGCCTTTAGCCTCAAGCTCATCTTTAATCTCTTTATAATTTTCTATAATTCCGTTATGCACTACGAAAGAGTGCTCGCCAAAATGTGGATGAGCGTTTATTTCTGTTGGTTTCCCATGGGTAGCCCAGCGAGTGTGCCCTATGGCTACGCCTTTGCCTATAGAGCTAAAGTCCTTTGTCTTTTGAGCCAAATTTTCAAGTTTTCCAACCGCTTTAAAATAATTAATCTCGTTTTCGCTCATTACCGCCATACCGGCACTGTCGTATCCGCGGTATTCAAGCTCTTTTAGTCCGTTTAAAATAATATCTCTTTTTTCACCGCTACCTATGTAGCCTACTATTCCACACATTTTTACTCGCTTATCAATAAATTTAAAATTTCACTCTCGTTTGCATATAGCTTTTGGCTTTTTTCTATCAAAAATAGATTGCGTGTGCGATTTTTTATGGTTTGAATTCTCGCACTAGTGATCTTTATGTCCAGGTTTTCCAAAACTCCCATCACATAAGCCATTAGTCCACGTTGATCTTTGGCGTTTATCGAAAGTTTAGCATAATCTTTTGAATGATTTGTATCAAAATTTAGCTCATCTTTTAAAATCAGTGGCTTATCAATGCTAACTTTATCTATGCTTTTAAGCGAAATTTCTATTAGATTCCTAATGGTCTCTAACTCGCTATTTTTGACATTTTTATTAAAATCAAGTTTGATATAAAATTTATCGTCAAATAGCTCAAAAATTTCCATATAAGCAAGGTCAAGATGAGCTAAATTTGATAAAAGTATAGCTAGATTCGGATAGAATTTTGAGACTATTTGGATAATAAAGCTTGGATGATTTTTAGTGTTTATATCTAAAATTTGCGTATTTTGCGCTAAAGAGGCGATATTTACTATATCTAAGGGCTGATATTTTATAAATAATAAATTTGCCGGAATTTTAAAGATTTTTTCCTTTAAATTCTCGTCCAATCCTATAAATTCACTATTTCTCTTTAGACTATGCTCTTTTTTTGCTCTTCTTGTGGCTTCGTCAAGTAGATTTTCGTCATCAAAGCTTTCAAGAGATATCAGATATAATTCGCGTAAAAGTTTAGCAAGATAAGCTGTATAAAATTTATCGTTAGTTGCGTTGATAACGCAATAAGTAATGATATACAGAAGTTTTAAGACATTTTTATCGCCAAGCTTTGATATAAAGCTAAAAATAGTCTGCTGAGAGTAGATATCCTCGCGGTTTGCAACATCGCTCATAAGAGTATGGTATCTAACCAAGACAACCCCTGTATTTACCGCTTTTTGGCTTAACTCAAGTTTGGCAGCATAAGCCCTAAAGATATTTGAGCCAACTACGCTGTGATCGCCTGTTAGTCCTTTGCCAACATCGTGAAGCAAGGCCACAAGCTTTAGCATTATTTTGCCTTCGCCGCAAAGCTCGTCATATAGGTTCTTTATAAATTTATCCTTGATGTTTTCTAGATGTTTTACTGTAAGCAAGCAATGCTCGTCAACCGTAAATTTATGATATCCGTCAAATACCGCAAGATGGCTTGTGTGCTCCATAGGCTTAACTAAAATTGGCAAAATTTCAGCATCAAGCAGAGCTTTAAGCAGGCAGTAGCTATTTTTTCTTTCTAAAATTTTTTTGAAATTCGCTAGATAAATTTCAAGCTCGCTTTTTAAAACTTCAGCTCTTTTTATATAAAAGATAGCCCCTACGTCAAATTTATAATCCATATCATTAAGTTCTAAAAGTTCTACCAGCACATCATTTAATCCTTTTGATTTTTTATGAAGCGGAGTATAAAGAGTATCTTCTATTCTATAAAATCCATTTTTTAGCCTTGCTATTTTTAGCTGCTTAAAACCCATCTCGCTTTTAAAATTCGATCTATAAAAAGAAGCGGTAAGATACCTTGAATAAAGAGCCACAGTATGCATGCAAGATAGCAACTTTTGAGAGATTATACTGTCTGTTTCTTGAGTTTTTTTAGACTTTGTTTGCATTAAATTGGTGATTTCGTCGATATAAGCGGAGCTAAATATATCAGAGCCCGTGGATAAATTTTGAGCTGTTTTTATACACAATATAAAATCTATCGCTAAATTTAATACGCTTAGCTCTTTTTCGTCTATAAATTTAAGTGCCTGCGTTCTAAAGCTTATTTCGTTATCAAAGCCGTTTAATGCGCAATTTAGATAGTAAATATCGTTTGTTCCGCCAAAGTCACTCTTAAGATCCGGCTCTTGCTTTAAATTTTTAATATCCTTAAAAGCTCCAAGAGATTTTATGTAGTATTTTAAATTCTCTTTTTGATTAAATTCTCTAGTTTTATAAATTTCGCTTCTGGCAAGTTTGTACATATTTTTTGAGCCGGATATATAGCGAATTTTACTAATTGAAGCCTTTGCCTTAAAGTCGTTTTTAAAATTTTCGAAAATTTCATTAAGCTGAATTGTCTTTATGTTTAAATTTAGCCCGCAGTCTTCTAATGCCTGATGTAAAAGTTTTAAAATTTGGCGTATGTTAAATCCATCTATATTTTTATATACGATTAAAACTTCAAAGACGGAATTTGGGCTTATGAGACTTTGTCCGTATTTTTGAGTTGCTATGACGCAAAGTGGGATATGATCTATGTCCGGTAAAAAATCTCTAAAAATATCGCTAAGCACAGCATTTGTAAATAGTTTTATGAGTTCATCGCTATCTTTGGCTATAAAATTTGCAAACCCTTTTCCTTGCAATTTTAAAATTTCTATTTTTAGATTTTTTTGATGTTTTTTGCGTATGTTTTCTAGCTCTAAAAAATCAACCTTCTCTCTTCTTAAAGCCACTTTCTGCCAACCTTTTTAAAAGTTAAATTTATAAATAATACTAAAATTTTGCAAAAACAAAGCTTTTTTTATCTATAATCGCCAATATCTAATTCAAAACGGGCTATAAAATTGATAAATTTAATAGAAAAATTACAAAGTGGCGATAGGCTTGAAGCCAGTGAATGCTTTAAACTATACGACCTTGATCTTTTTACATTGGGCAAATTTGCAAATTTAAAGCGCCAAAAACTGCATGGTAAAAAGGCCTTTTTTAATCTAAATCGTCATATTAATCCGACAAATATCTGTGCGGATGTATGTAAATTTTGCGCTTTCTCATCTCACAGGAAAAATCCAAATCCATATATAATGAGCCATGATGAGATTATGCAAATAGTAGAAAAAAGCGTAGAAAATGGAGCAAAAGAGATACATATAGTATCGGCTCACAATCCAAATACATCTTGGCAATGGTATCTAGAAATTTTTAAAAAGATAAAAGAGATATATCCAAATTTGCACGTTAAGGCTTTAACGGCCGCAGAGGTTGATTTCTTGTCTCGTCATCATGGACTAAGCTATGATGAGGTTATAGACAAGATGATAGAGTACGGCGTAGATAGCATGCCTGGCGGTGGAGCTGAGATATTTGATGAGGACATTCGGGCTAAAATTTGCAAAGGCAAGGTAGGCTCTAAAAATTGGCTTGAAATCCATAAAAAATGGCACGAAAGAGGTAGGCTAAGTAACGCTACTATGCTATTTGGCCACATAGAAGAGCCTAAACATAGGATAGATCATATGCTTAGAATTCGTGATTTGCAAGATACAACAAATGGCTTTAACGCGTTCATACCACTTGTATATCAAAAGGATAATAATTTCATAAAAGTTAGCAAATTTATGGGCTCTGTCGAAATTTTAAAGACTATGGCGATATCGCGTTTAGTCCTTGATAATGTGCCTCATATTAAGGCATATTGGGCGACTTCTACTATAAATTTAGCCATGGTTGCTCAAGAATTTGGAGCTGATGATCTGGATGGAACCATACAAAAAGAGAGCATTCAGAGTGCTGCCGGAGCAAAGAGTGCGAGCGGAATGGACATGAGAAACTTTATAGATCTTATCCGAAGCTCAGGACTAACTCCGGTAGAGAGAGATAGTATGTATAACGAGATAAAAGTATATTAAAAATTTAAGGAGAGAAAGGTGGATTATTTTAAGCTAAAAGAAAATAATACCGACGTTAAAAAAGAGTTTAGCGCTGGCCTTACGACATTTTTGACGATGATGTATATCGTGCCTGTAAACGCTATTATTATGAGTCAGGCTGGTATGCCTATAGATGCGCTTATAACTGCGACTGCACTTATTACATTCTTTGCTACTGTATTTAACGGAATATGGGCCAATACTCCTGTGGCAATGAGTGTGGGAATGGGATTAAATGCTTATTTCACGTTCGGTCTTGTTATAGGCATGAATATACCATGGCAAACAGCTCTTGGTGTGGTTTTTGTATCTGGAATTATATTTTTTATATTATCTTTTTCAAATTTTAGAGTATGGGTTATAAAGTCTATTCCGCTTGATCTTAGGCGAGCGATAAGTGCCGGAATAGGAACTTTTATAAGCTTTATCGGGCTTCAGCAAATGGGTATCATAGTTAAAAATGACGCTGTCTTAGTTGGGCTTGGAAATTTAAAAGATATGAACGTAATTTTAGGACTAATAGGACTTCTTTTTGTTGTATCTTTTTGGATATGGAAGATTAAAGGAGCATTTATATTATCCATTATAGCCACATCTGCTATTGCTTGGATATTTGATATTTCGCCTTATCCGACTGAGTTTTTTTCGCTTCCGGCATCTATATCTCCGATGTTTTTAGAACTTGATATTATAGGGGCGTTATCGTTGGCTTTATTGCCTGTTATAGTCACTTTCTTCGTTACCGATCTTTTTGACTCAGTTGGTACATTGGCTGGAGTTGGTAATAGGGCTGGAATATTTGATGAAAGTAATCGGCAGGGCATGAGAAAACTAGAAAAGACTCTTGAAGCAGATGCTATAGCGACAGTTGCAGGCTCTTTGATAGGAGTTAGTACTACTACGGCTTTCGTAGAAAGTGCAAGCGGTGTAGAAGAGGGCGGTAGAACGGGCCTTACTGCAGTATTTTGCGGATGCTTATTTTTACTTACGGTGTTTATGCTCCCACTTTTTAAATCGATACCTTCAAATGCAGTATATCCAGTGCTTGTGATGGTGGGCGTGCTTATGTTTAGCGAACTTGCTAATGTAAATTTTAAAGATCCGGCAATCGGTATTTCGGCATTTTTTATAGTAATTTTAATGCCACTTACATATTCTATTACAAGCGGTTTATCTGCAGGATTTATAGCATATTTGATGGTTAGACTTTTAAGACGTGAGTTTGATCAAATTAGTTTTGGTGTTATAATCCTTGCTTTGATCGGTTTGATAGTATTTTTAGTTCACTAAGGAGTTTTTGTATGATATATTACGGATACGATGAGTTTGAAAAAGATATTAAGGTTTTAGCTAAAGAGATAAGGGATGAGTTTAATCCGGATGTAATTTTGGCTATTGCCAGAGGTGGTCTTACATTAGGACACTCCTTGGCTGTTGCTCTTAATAAGCGTAATCTTTTTACTCTAAATTCGATTCACTATGAGGATACAAAAAAGCTTGATACGATTGAGATTTTTAACATTCCTGATCTTTCTAAATTTACTAAAATTTTGCTGGTTGATGATATTATAGATACCGGTGAGAGTATAGTAGAGATTAAGAGGGAACTTTTGAAAATTTATCCGCATATAGATATTAAGATTGCATCCGTCTTTTATAAAACAAAGGCTCTATTGTTGCCTGATTTTAAGATAAAAGAGGCGCATGAGTGGGTTGAATTTTTCTGGGACGTACATATATAATTATTGATAGAGTAAAGTGTGGTGCAAAAACAAGATTTTTTACATTCAGAATCCTTTCTGATATCTATTATATGTTGTTTTAGTCTATGTTGTTTGCTCTATGCGGTTTCAACTCTTAGCATTAGCTACTATGAAGCTGAGATTTTTTATAACTCCGGTTCAATGGCTGGAGTTATGTCTAGATTTTTTGTATCTATTTTTGGTCATAATGACTACGCTTTAAGATCGCCTTTTCTGATTTCTCATATAATCAGTATAGTTTTACTATATAAAATTTCAAAATCTATATTAAAACGCAAATTTGATAGAGTAGTAAGTGTTTTGATCTTTATATTTTTACCGGGAGTTATTGCATCTGCGATACTCGTAAATGATGCAGGTATAGTTATAATGCTTGCATTGCTTGGTATATATCTTTATCAAATCAGGCAAACTGTAGCGTTTTATCTTGTTTTGGTTTTACTTGCTTTTGCTAGCGACTCTTTCTTGGCATATTTTATTGCTCTTTTTATATTTGGAATTTATAAAAAAGACGGTCAACTTGCGTGGCTATCAGCTATTTTGTTTAGTATATGTTTATCTATATACGGTTTTGATACAGGTGGGAAGCCAAGAGGATATTTTTTAGACACAATAAGTATATTTGCTGCCGTATTTTCGCCGTTTGTATTTATATATTTTGTATATTGTATGTATAGAATTTGGGTTAAAGAGCAAAAAAATTTGCTTTGGTTTGTTGTGATAACGTCTTTTTGTCTATGTCTTGTCGCATCCATAAGGCAAAGACTTGAGATTGAAAATTTTTTACCTTTTTGTGTCATAGCAACTCCTCTTATAGTAAGAGTTTTTTTTAACTCATATCGAGTTAGACTGCCAATTTTTAGAAAAAGCTATAAATTTATGACCTCATTTGTTGCTTTTTCATTAGTTATAAACTTTGTTTTTGTATTGTTTAATGAAATTTTTTATATATATGCCCAAAATCCTAAAAAACATTTTGCCTATAAGTATCATATTGCAAAAGAGCTTTCAATAAAGCTCAAAGAAATGGATATTAAAAATGTTCAAACCGATGAAAGATTAGCGCTTAGGCTTAAATTTTACGGAATCGAAAATGGTAAAACAAAACTTATAAATTTAGATTTAAAAGATAATTATGCTAATATAACCACGGAAAGATTTGGCAAACCTATTGCTAAATTTAAACTTATTCAGGAAGACATATGAGAAAAGCTTTTACTATGCTTGAGTTAGTTGTTGTTATTGCTGTTATAGGAATTTTAGCTGCAATGGCTATACCAAGACTTGAGCGTGATAACCTTGCCGAAGCAGTTGATCAAATAATCTCTCATATAAGATACACTCAACATCTTGCCATGCAGGATAATAAATTTGATGCAAGTGTAGAGAAGTGGTTTAAAAGAAGATGGACTCTATCTTTTAATACAGGCGGTTTTTGTGGCAGTAAAAATACTGACTGGACATATAGTGTTTATTTTGATGGCGTAGGAAAATTTACAGGAAATTTAAATAGCATAGATGAGGTCGCTAGAGATCCTCAAGATCCGTCAAAAATCATGAGTGCCGGTTGGGATAGCGGCTCTTTGGGAGGCGGTTGCCAAAATGCTAGCAATAAATATAATATAACAAAAAAATTTGGAATAACTAATATTGATTTTTCAAATGGTTGCGGTGCTGCCAATACAACATCTATATCGTTTGATGAATTTGGGCGTCCGATGCAAAAAGCCAGCACTACCGGCACCACAGGCGGAGCACAAAGGGGATATGATAGGATATTGGTTTCAGGCAATAATTGCTTTATTTCTATAAGTACTGCTGACAGAAATGCTACTATATATATCTCTCCTGAAACCGGTTTTGCCAGGGTCTCATACTGATTAAGATAAAATTATTTCTGTGGTGTATGTTTTTTAACCT